>JAWWQA010000434.1:0-8066 GCA_033854695.1 Rubrobacteraceae bacterium | reverse complement strand
CGAGTATGTTGACATCTCCGAGACGCCGTTCACCAATACCCTCCCGATCCGGAGGCTCAACCTCGCGCCTGGAGAGTACGCCGAGATCACGGTCGCCTACTTCGACGGGACCGAGTTGCAACCCTGGCCGGAGCCACAGCACTACTCCTGCCTCGAGAAGGGCGACGAGGGCGGGCTCTACCGGTTCATGAGCCTCGACGGCGGGTTCACCGCCGATCTGCCGGTGGACTCAGAGGGCCTAGTCGTAGACTACCCGGGGCTGTTCAGGAGGGCCCTAATCTAGCCGAGGACCTCCAGGTAGGGGAACAGCGCTTCCTGCAGCGCCGATGTTCTAGCAAGACAATCAAGGGTAAGTAACTACAAACATCCGCCCGAGAGACGGCAGCCAGGCAGGGCTTTGAGCTGTTTTGGTCCTGAACTCCTCGCCACGATGCGGCAATCATTGCCGCATTTGGGGGTATCAAAAGCGTGCCAAGTGGCAGCTCCCAACCCGTAAAGGAGTGTGGGAGGAGAAGACCGGCCCTTTTACGCCGGGGGGCGGGGCTGTCAACTGGGCCCCGCTCGACGATAACCCCCGCTGGGTTACTGGTCCTGCTCCCGGACCTGGAGCGCTTCAACGAGATCCGCCAGCGCCTCCCACCAGGCGTCATCGTCGCCTTAGCGGTGGGCTTCTTCTACCGCCTAATTAAGGCAGGGAGCAGGGGATCGCTGGTGGCGAGGTACACAAGCTCGTGTGGTGCCAGCCGTTCGGCCAGTGGGTCGTCGTAGGGTTCCCTGACCGCATGGCGCCACTCGTACGCCAGCAACCGCAAGAGGGGATCTTCCGAAACGCGGAACTCCTGACGGCAGCGGACGCACAAGAGCGTTAATGAGGCCATCTGAGCCTTGAGACGGCGCACTCTACCCTTTAGCCTCATCTATCTCCAACCCTTGCCCCGCTATAGTTTCGTCGGACCACGTACTGTCGAGTTTAGGCGTGAACTCTCGCTCTTCGGAACGTTCCTCGGAATCCCGCCGGTCTACAGTGATCCGGCCAACTCGCCCGCCAGCTTCGCTACCCCGGCTACCGCACACTGTGCACTGTTCTCTGTGTGGGTAGGTGACCGTCCCGTCCTCGGCAATCTCCTCAAAGATAATCACGCCGCCGCATGCCTCGCATGGGAGCTCAGGAGCACTTCGTCTCTTCTCTTCGAGTTTCCGAACTCGCCCCTTCAGAAACCGTCTGAAAAGTGGTTTTGAGGCGGTAGCCCGATAGGATGTCGGGCATGATTAGAAAAACATACCAGACCGACCTCTCCGACGCTGAATGGACCTGCATTGAAAATTATCTGCCCGCTGCGAAGGTCGGCGGGCGTCCCAAGATCCACGGCACCCGCGAGATCCTTGACGCTATCTTCTACGTGTTGCGTAGCGGTTGCGCCTGGCGCTTGCTGCCCCACGACTTAGAACGCCCTGGAAGACCGTCTACCACTACTTCAGAGTCTGGCGTCTGGAGGGCACTTGGGAGAAGCTAAACACTGCTCTCCGAGAGCAACTGCGGGTACGCCTGGGACGAGATCCGCAACCTAGTGCCGGGATAGTCGATTCGCAATCGGTGAAGAGCACTGGAGTGGGAGGAGAGGAGTGTGGCTACGACGGGGGCAAGCAAATAAAGGGCAGAAAACGCCATATTCTGGTCGATACGGAGGGCTTTTTGCTTAAGGCGAAGGTCCACGGGGCCAACATCTTCGAGCGCGACGGGATCAAACCACTGCTTGAAGGAGTGCGCGAACGGTTCCCGCGTCTTTTTCACCTACGGCTGGACGCCGGCTACAACGGCAAGGGCAAAGGTAAGGATTGGGTGGAGAAGGTATTGGGGTTGGCGGCGGAGATCGTGCGACACCCGCCAAAGCCCCGCTACGTATGGACGCCGGAAGGCGAGGAGCCCGATTGGGAAGATCTGAGGACTAGGGGACTCTTGCCGGAGCCCGGCTTCAAGGTGCTACCGAGGCGTTGGGTAGTGGAGCGAAGTTTTGCGTGGACAGGCCAGAACAGGAGGAGGATGAGCAAGGACTATGAGCGGCTGCCCGAGACCGGCGAGGCGCTCCTCTACGCGGCAATGAGCCGCCTAATGGCGAGGAGATTGGCCCGCTTATGAGGCTTTTCAGACAGTTTCTGAAGTAGAGTTACGATCTGGAGAGCTGGCTGGACAGTTCCCGGAGTTGCGCGCCATAGCAGAGGCTATATCCGAGGCGGCGGTGCTTTGCGACCTGGCGATTACGATAGAGGAGATAGGAAGCTAAGAGGCCACGCCGATAGGGAGCGTGTCAGCATTTAAGGGGCACGAGTCATTCGATTATTTGGGACGGTGTTGCGGCTTTGAAGCCTCAACTTCATTGTTGACTTTGAGCTATTGGCGCAAGCTCTTAACTGCGCTAAAGGCGTCTTAGCGTAGAGGCAATCTCGTCAGGACTCGCGCTCTTGCTGAGCACCGCGTCCGCACCTGCCTTCATCACCCGCTCGTGATCAAGCGGATCAAGGCTCATAGTCAACACTAGCATGGGGGTGTGAGGACAAGAGTTACGCAGGCCCTCAACCAAATTGGTCCCTTGGTCATCTGGCCGTAAGAGGTCGACAAGTAGAACGTCGGACCCTTTCTCGCCACCAACAAAGTTGCGGCACTCAGCCACTGAACTAGTTTGACCAGCCACCTTAAGATCCGACTCGCGGTCAAGCATCATAGTGAGAGCCTCGCTATGAGTCCGGGGATCCTCGACTATCAAGACCCGCTTCATCTTGTTGCTTGCTTTCCCTGCTTTATGATCGATACTCTGGGGCGATGATGTCTCCGGTGGTGGAGAAGAAGACGCTGCTGTAACCTTTGGTGTCTCCGGTGGTGGAGAAGGCGCTGCTGTAACCTTTGGTGGATCTGGAGGTGAACCTAATATGGGCACCGATTGCGGCGTCGCCTTAGTGTATTGACCTGCCGATAGTTGGGTAGGGTTGTTGGAGTACACGGCTGGGTTCTCCGAAGAGAGAGATTCCATCTTGGATGGGACAGGGTTTTCAGGGAGACTCACATGGTCACTAAAGGCATCGCGAAGAAGGCCATCCCTTATAGCAGCCTCATCATTAGCAGTCACCTCATCTGGTTTTGTCGGCTCTTTGGTAAAGGGCTTTCGCAAAGCAGCCTCCATACTTTCACTCTGCCAAGGATCGGAGGGTGGTTTTGTATCTTCTGATGAAGGAGATTGTATGGGTGTAGGTAATAGAGCTGATGTAGGTACGTCACTAGACTGCTGCAGAGCTGATGGCTCTTCATCGCCTGGCACCAAAACTGGGATGACTGGTTTGGGCGTGCTCTTAGCGTTAGCGCTCTTAGTAGTGTCGATATACGAAGGAGCAATGTTCGAGTAAATACCAAAGAGTCCAAAACCCACAATAGCAGCGGCGGCTGTAGGAAAGGCCCAACCCGATAAGCTCATTACTATCCCCCTCATCCTCCCCCCACTTTCTGAGTCTCAGGCGCTATCTGCCTTTGCTGTTTCCACCGCTAAGGCGGAAAGGGGAGTTCCTAGCAGCCTCACCAGCAACGCTGCCAGCCAGACAGATTTACTCATGTCGCTTCTCCATATCGTCGTCGTCTCGTACGCTTACCTTCACCTCGATCTACGCCCCCCTCCATGAGAAATTGGTCCTGATAACGACCGAGCAGATGACATAGGACAATATCGTCCTAGTGTGAGCGCCTTCGGACGGGTTGGAGTAACCGCTGGACCAGGCCGGTAGTGTTCACCCCCCTCCTACTTAGAAGCCGGTCTGGCTGTTCTTGTTGACCCAATCGGAAGCACGCCTCCTGCGCGCTTCAGGGATCTTACAAGTCCCTTTCTCTATCCACCCAGGATTGTCACATACTTTAATGTTACACCTGTTTCATGTACTCGGCAACCCTCTTTGTGGGTTTCTACGACAACATGTAGAAGATTCTGCTATGAGTTTTCTACATGTTGTTGCTAGCGCGCACCTCATCCTCTCTCCTATAAGGCCATGAGGTGTGTAAATTGGTTTGAACGCCGTATGGATCGGTGGTAGGGATAGGGGCCACAGGAATAAGCACCGTGGTGGTTTAAGGACATTTACGGTGAGTTTGAAGGACGACTATAAGGATGTCGAGGGTTACCGATATTACTTCTCGCTGACCAGCGAGCCAAGGCTCGGAAGTTAGCGCCTCCGCGACGAGGTACCTAGTCGGGCAGTTCGATGCTTCCGTCCGGAGCCATCGGGAAGGAGGGGTTCCACGCCACCTCCCACAGGAAGCCGTCAGGATCCGCGAAGAAACCGTGGCGCCCGAAGAAGATCTCCTGTGCCTCCTTGACTATTGTGGCTCCGGCTTCGGCGGCTTCTGCGAGTACTGAGTCGACGTCCTCCTCCTCGACCACGTTGTGCGCGAGCGAGAAGCGCGAGAACCCGCCGCGGTCTACAGCGTCTACATCGACGCCTGCATCCAACGCGAACGATGCCCTCGGGAAGAGGGCCATCACCACCCCAGACGTCTTGAAGAACGCCACCTCATCGTCGCCCACGCCGGACTTGGGCCATCCCAGACCGTCGCGGTAGAAGGCGACCGAGCGCTCAAGGTCGCTCACGCCGAGAGTTACGATACTCATCCTAGGTTCCACTGCTTGCTCCTTACCTTCCGAGGCGTGTTGTCCTGAATTATCCTGCAGAGAACCGTCGCTTACATCGGGCAATCTACCCCTATTCCCCGACCGCAGAGAAGATGAGTTCTCGGTAGTCCGCACAACCCCGGTGGCGAAGCCCGCCATTGCGCGTTTCTTGTCTGTCTCTTGCCCGAAGTTGCGTTGCTCTTCCAGCGAAAGACCACACAACTCGAGGAACGCGGCCACGCGCTTCCGCATCGGCGGTGTATTATCGATGCCGAACTTCCATGGCTCGCCAGTGGCACTGATCACTGCTCTTACGTAGCGCATGAAGAGCGATCGCTCCTCGATTAGTTCGGCCGAGAAGTAGTCGAATGCGACGACACTGCCAGTGGCGGTGCTGGCGATTTTGCGCAGAGTGCTCTCGACTGCCTCCCGATCCAGGGACATCGTCACAGCCTCCCAAAAGAAGAAGCTTGGCATGTCCTGCGCAAAGCCTGCCTCCTTGAGCTTCTCGAGCCAATCCTCTTCCTCAAAATCGGCGGGTACGTAGGTGATCCGGCTTGTGTCTATTCCCACCTTGTTTAGCATCTCGCGCTTGAACGCCTGAGTCCTTGGTTCGTCGATCTCGAAGCCTCGCACCCGCGCGTCCGCCGGCAGCCTGTAGGCGCGCGGGTCGAAGCCTGCGCCGAGGATACTACAAGTGCGGCTAGGATTGTCCCGAATGGGTTAGGGTGAAGACCCCGCGTGTAGAGCTAGAGGATGGATCGCCTTATATCTTGCGCCTTGCTATGGGTCGGAGTCCTAAGCAGGTGGTCCCCGCCTTTCTTGTGTAAGCTAGAGTCCTGCTTCTAGGGAGAGGAGAATGTCTGGTGGAGAGTTGGCGAAGGGCTTGGCAGGGCCCAGGACTTCCGGTGAAGCCTTTCGAAGATATCGAGTGGGTAGAACAACGCCGAGAGTGGATTTCTGGTCTGCTGGATAGCTCAACCACCTCATCTGAAGCGGCAGATGAGAATACCCGCGCGGTCCAAGCACAATGGATGCTCGACCACGTTAAGGAGTTGGAGGGAGTAGATCCAGAATTAGCAGCCGAGGTGCGCAGATTGTCAGAGAGAGGCACAGATGGATAACAAGCGCAACTTGCTAAAGGCTTGCGCCTAGAGCTATGAGCAAGCTGCCTCTAAAGAGTTATCGGGAACTCTCTAGCCTTATATGGACTCCTTGAGGGAGTTGCCGGCGCTAAAGGTGGGAACTTTTCGGGCCGGAATCGTCATCTTCTCCCCAGTCTGGGGGTTCCTGCCCTCCCGAGCATTCTGCTCCCTAACGTAGAACTTCCCAAAGCCTGTGATCTGGACCTCATCTCCGCTCTTCAGTACATTGGTCACGACCTCTTCGAAGGCATCGAAGTATCTCTGAGCCTCGCTCTTAGGCGAGTTAGCCTTCTCGGCAATCTTCTCGATGAGCTCCGTCTTGTTCATGAAAGTTCCTCCCTACCGCCCATGAGGGTTCTCTCAGGCGAGTCTCGGTTTGCTTACCATACTTATACAGAACGGAGCTCGCCTATCCAACCTCCAATGTAGTACCCTGCCGAACCAGAGCGAAGCGACTCGTTCCCGAAGCTCTCGGTACTGGAGCGGAAGGGCGAGTTGTGCCTCCTCTGCTAGTTCTCGGAAAACTCAGGGTCTTAGAGCCATAGCTTAGAGCCAGGGAAGAAGGACGAGAGTTGCGTCCCGAGCCCCTAACAAAGGCCACATGCGCTCAGTCGTTGCGTCTAATCGAGGAGGTCCTTAACTTTGCCCTTCTTCTCCTTAGCGGTACCCTTCATCTGGTCCGAACGTCCTTCAGACTTCTTTGCTTTGTCACCAGTCACGGCTCCGGCGGCCTCTTTGGCCTTGCCCTTTGCCTTGTCCAGCGCCCCTTCGCCCTTGTCTTGCTTGCTGCCTTTGGGCACTCGCTTTTCCTTTCTTCTTTGGCTTACCTCTTTGGCTTACCTTTCTACGATTTTAGACTCTAGGAGGCCCAGGACCGTTACACCCTGTCCCTATAACCACGTGATAAATAAGCTATCGGGGTTAGCCACTGTCCAATCCATTGCAATTCCTTGGGGTACACCCTCTCCGCGTCGTCCCCACGTTGGACCAAGGGTGGTGTCGTGGCTGCATCTCCCCGGACACGTATAAATTGGTTTTAAGCGTCGTGAGGGTCAATGGGTAGGGATAGGGCCACGAATAGGCACGGTGTTGGTTTAAGATGGCTTATGGTGGCTTTGAAGGACGATTGCAAGGCTGCCTAAGATCGCCCTCCAAACTATTCGGTGTCTGATAGCCTACGAGTGATCAATTAGGGCCTTAGAGCGATGCAGATATCTGAAGATTTACCGACCGTATCAACCGGGTCTTCTGTAAAGGCCTAATTTGCTGGGTTTTTGTGCGGTCGATATCACCGCTAACGACCGACCGTCCATCAAGTATTATCGACCGCCATCCTAAGTGCCGACGGCATTATCGACCGCACGAGAATCAGCTCTTTATCAGAACTTTCATCCTCCTTCTGGTCATCGCGGTCGATGCGGTCGATAGTTCGTGAAATCTTCTCTCTCTTCTTGTGCCTACGCGTTCTTTCACGCTCTGGGCAGGGTTGGTTCGACTAGCCGATCTACTAATGTTGCTCACGAAGACCTTCAGAACGGTAATAATGCACCTTATGAAACCTAGAAACCGGCAAGAGCTCGAGGTGTGGGGTTGCCTAGCTCTTTTCGTGCTCGTAATCCTCACTTTAGTAGGTTGGACCCTATACGAGCACGGATACTTGGGCATCGCCGTTGCCGTTGTGGGCATCGTCGTGGTTTCTCTCGGGCTTATTCGTGCCTACCGAGCCTGGGTAGTCCGAAGGGTCCGAGCGAACCAGAGGAAGCGCCAACAAGGGCACGAGCAGCAAGAACGCCCGCGAGGAGATCAAGAGAGACCTTCCGGGCACGGGGATCAGCCAGTCCGTTCGATAGCGCAGGAAAGAAGACAGGAAAAGGAAAGAAGAGACCAATTCGAACGAGACGCGGTTGTCCAACGCCTGAGTGAGATAAGCGACGGGGAGTTCGAGCAGTTGATGGTCTACTATTTCCGTCGCCGAGGCTACGCCGTTGAACCAACACTGGGCTCTAACGATAGGGGAGCGGACCTACTGATCACGGCGACCGGCCGTCACATAGCTGTACGGCTTCAGCGGCAAGACGTTCCCGTGGACAATAGAGCCGTTCAAGAAGCCCTCTCAGCAAGGGCCTTCTACGGAGCCTACGAAGCTTGTGTTATAACCAACAACACCTTCACGAGGGTGGCCCACAACGACGCCAGAATCGCAGGGGTAAGGCTTATCGACGGGGACGAGTTATCGGAGTGGCTAAATGACCTCCTAGACCAACTAGAGGACGAA
>JAWWQA010000433.1:0-5817 GCA_033854695.1 Rubrobacteraceae bacterium | reverse complement strand
AGAAAGGGTAGTAGATCAGGGAGTTGTAGTAGAACTCAAAATCCGGATCATCGGCTGAGAGGTAGATGAAGTCAAAAGCACTTTGGTCGAGGAGGGGAAACACGAAAGCGTAGGCACCCAGCACAATGAAGTACAGAGGCCATATCCTCAGAGCCCGACGTGCATAAAAGTTCACGAGGCTAATCCGCCCGCTCGTGGAGCGCTCCTTGAGCAGCAGGTGAGTGATCAAGAACCCCGAGAGCACAAAGAAGACGATAACCCCTAGCCAGCCTCCATAGGAGAGGAAGGTCTCGGGCAAGAGGTTATACTCCGAGCCGTGGGCCAAGAGGACTATAAGCACGGCGACCCCACGCAGGCCGTCCAGGGCAACGAAACGCCCCCGTTGAATCTTCTGCTTGACCTCTTTGGCTGGTTGGGACTCAGCCACGATGGTACTTCCTTGGCTGAGTAGTGGGCCCTGAGGAGCGTTTTGCCTTGTGCTACTCCTACGCGCAGACATAGAGCTATCCTAAAGAGGACCTATAAGAATCTTTTAAGAGATTTGTCCGAAAACTTGTGAAGACAATTACTTCCTGGGTGAACGCACACCACACAAGCTTCTTCTTGAGGAAGAGTACCAAAAAGGAGCCCTACAGCATCACTTAGCTCTGCCTCGCTCGGTGGCCTCGATTTTGGCTCTCTTTCGACTTATTTGGGGCATCTTTATAGCCCTTTTTGAGCCTATTTACAGCCCTTTCGCTCTTCAATACGCCCGGCGGGCCGTGTTCAGTAGGAAATTCTGCATAGGTGATGCTGTAGAGACCCTTTTTGGTACTACTTTAGAGTAAGGTGGCAGGTTGTCTCTGAGATTCAGATCTGAGCTCGGAGTACGGGTTATTTTGAACTCAACTATACAGACTGCACGAAGGTGATTAACTTTCGATATGAGATATCTATTCGCACAGCTACTTCTGGTACTAGCGGGGTTAGCGGTGGGCTTCGCGCTCTCAGCGACTCTTTGGGAAGGCCCCGGTTTGCCCCTTGGCCCTCTATGCTGCCTAGAAAGCGTCCAGCAGGGTAGCGCTCAAAACGGACCAAACAACCAATAGAAGCTACCCGCAACGAACGGCTCATAGGTTTCCGAGAATCGATCGAAGCGGCAACCCGCGCTGCCAGAAGGATCTCTACCTCTAATCTGCGCCGGGTAGGGACGACGCATCGCTGCGCCATCCCCCCTCAGAACCGTGCGTGCCGTAGGGTAGGCCGCCGGCGAGTTACCTTGAGTAGGCACTTTTCCGACAGCCCCCCTCCGAACCACGCTTGACCGCTTTCCGTATCACGTGGCTCTCCGGTGAGCCGTTTTCGAGCGTGCAGGAGGAGTCCCATCGCAGCGTCCGTAGTGGATGTCGTAGTGGCAGCTCTGGCAGATTACCAGCGTCTTGCGACAACGTGCCGCCATGATCCGTGCCCATTGGGGCTTACCGGATCGGCCCTTACGCTCTAGGTCAGCGAGTTTGCGGACATGGTGGACCTCGATGCGGTCCTCCGTCCCGCATAGCTCGCATTCCTGGGCGAGTAGCCGTTGAACGACCTCGCTGCGTCCGCTCCAGATGGGTTCGGTCTTCTCGCTGATCGTAACCCACTTGTTCCAGCGCAGGGGGATACCGCCAAAGCGCGCCACTAGGGGTGCTTTGTCTTCTTCCCGTTCCACCATGACCTCCAGCACCTTGTAGGTAAAGCCTTCAGTCTGGTGCTGCGCTGGGAACCGGCGGTAGATCTCCGTTTTGCCGACCTTGAGTTTCTTGGCCAGCGTCTTGACCAGAGATCTTTCCATCGCCCATTTGAGCTTGCTGAGGCGATGGAGGTTGTAGGCCAGACGGTAGTACTGGACGACGCCAGCGTACTCTGTCTGGTACTGGGCTACGATACTGTAGGGGTGCTCGTTGATCCGTTGCATGAGGTGTTTGGGTTTGCCGTGCTGCATGTACTTGGCGCACTGAGCCCGGATGACCCGCTCCGGTATCCGCAGGCCAATGCCGCCGTTGATGCAGCGTTGGCCGCGATGGTCGTGCTGGTCATCGGCGTGAAGCGCATGAACCTCATAACCCAGGAAGTAGGCACGCCCATCTCGCGCATGGGTGATGAGCGTCTTCTCTTCGCTGAGTTCCAGCTTGAGCTCGTCGCGCACGAAGGCGGCGAGCTTACGCTTGATGTCCTTCGCCTCGGCCTTCGGTCCCGTAAACCCCAGCAGGAAATCGTCGGCATACCGTATGTAGCGAAGACGGCGGAAGTCGGGATCGTTGGGTTCCCGTGAGGGGATGGCCTGGGCCTGCTGGCTGAGTCGCCTAGCGGCCTCAAGGTCTCCCGCCTTCCGTGCCCGTCCGGCCGCTGTGGTTAACTCGCGGTAAGGCAGGTTTACTCTTCTGCGATGGCCGCAGGTGTAAGCCGGGATGAGGGTCTGTTCGATGAACTTGTCCAACCTATCCAGTACCAGATTCGAAAGTATAGGGCTGACCACGCCGCCCTGCGGCACACCGCTGTGGCTTTGATGGTAGTGCCATTCTTCGAAATACCCTGCCTTGAGGAGGTTCTCCATCAGGCGAAGAGAGCGGCCATCGTGGATCTTCTCGCACAGGATCTCCAACAAGACAGTATGCTCGGCTTTGTCGAAAAATGCGCGGAGATCTCCCTCGACGAACCACTTCGTACCCCGCCATTTCCGGGTTATCTCCTGCAAAGCGGTGTGGCATCCGCGTCCCGGCCTGAAGCCGTACGAATGGGAACTAAACTGCGGCTCGTAGTACGCCTCCAAAAGCGAACGAATGACCTCTTGAAGAAGTTTGTCCGACCAGGAGGGTATGCCGAGCGGCCTCCTCTTCCCGTTGGTTTTGGGAATGTAGGCGCGTCGCACTGGCGCCCATCGATACCGTTCTTGGTGCAGGGCGGCGATGATGGCCTCGATCTTCGCCAGTGACATCCCATCCACCGTTTCCGGCGTGACGCCGGGAGTCGTCGCGCCCTCGTTGGGATAGAGTTTCCCGTAGGCGCGCAGATACAGGCTCTGGTTGTAAAGCTGTCGGTACAGCCTCTCTAGCGGCAGTCCCTGCCGCCCCCGATCTCGAATGATGTTCAGTACCGTTTCGGCGTCTCGCATCTCGCGTACCTTACGGTTCCTTTCCATCGGCTCACCTGTGCTCCTTCGCCCTGTGAGCGGGTCTCCCACTCTCCGTGGTGGGGCGTTACTCCCACGACTACTATGAGCACTCCGTCACCTTGGGGCTCGCGCCCTTTAGGCGATCCCGTGTTCCGTCACCAAGGAACATTTTGAGAGCGACTTAGGCTCCCCACTCATGTCCTTGGATGGGATCACTTCCCATCGCCCACCGGCCGGGGCGTACTACGGACGAAACCTAATCCGTGGCTGCCGGTTGGCGTCGGTGTACAGGCGTGCTACCGACGGGCGTGCAGTTCCGCCACTGGACATTGGGATTCAGGCAGTCTAGCTTTAGCCATATCGCCCAGGCGTTGCAGGGCCGCGCCGTACACGCCTTCGT
The DNA here is from genome assembly GCA_033854695.1 of Rubrobacteraceae bacterium. GTDB lineage: Bacteria > Actinomycetota > Rubrobacteria > Rubrobacterales > Rubrobacteraceae > Rubrobacter_F. The sequence continues at coordinate 2,284 of JAWWQA010000433.1, read as the reverse complement.
GCGCTCCCCGCTTCACGTACATGCTCTTGTCCCCACCCCCCTTTCAAGTTCAGGTTAGCTGTTCGCCTCAGAGTCATCTGCCCCGAACTCTGGCCAACTCCTGTTGGCAATTCTCTCGGTGCGTACCACGGCGCACAGTTTCCCGGCACACGGCTCAAGCATACTACTCCTAAAGAGAGATACGTTGTCTCGGGAAGCGAACGGTTTTTCCGTCCCTCGGCTCCGTTTGCTAGGCTTTTAGAGCCTGCATCTAACTTTCGCCTCGGTTTACGACTTTTGCAACGTCCTTCGGGTAGCTCACCAGGATCGCGTCGGCACCCTTTCGGGTTGGGTATTGCCCTATCCGGCGGGTTATGACTTTCCCTGGCCTTTCGGCTGATCCGGCCTTCGCTTCTCGATCCTTCTCTCTCCCGCTGGGGGATTGGGCCTTCCTTACGGTCGGCTTACTGCTTATCGTCGACAGACCCCATCGGGGTTACCACGTTCCACATGAGGGAGATACGGTCGGGATGGGTGCCTCCTGTACGCCGGAGCCTCCGGTGTTCGCGCTGTGGTAGTGAAAAGACCTCAGAGCGGATGTGGCTCTCTCTATCATCGTGTCGACCAAGATTCGATGACTCCGGTTAACGACGCTTACACGGAGGTTCGCTTACGCTCACCCGTCCGACCTTCGCCTAGCCCGGTTTGCTCGCTTGGCTCGGGCTCCCCTTGGACATTTCCGGCAGCTTCACACGGGGCCGTTACCAGCTGCTCCGCATGTGCCGGATGGCGACAGGATTGAACACTGTCCTGTATCTGTTTCAGCTCACTCCTCTCAAGTAGCTTCGTGTCGCGACTCCAAATACCGGTAAAAGGCTGTCCGACCAATCCCAAGCGTTTGGCAGATCTCCGAAACTGTGTGCTTCTTATCAGCTGCTAAGTGCTGGAGCATCTGGATTTGCTTGACAGTGAGTTTCTTTGGCCGGCCACCGTTTCTGCCTCTGGCTCTGGCAGCTTGCAGTCCTGCAGTGGTTCGCTCCCTGATAATCTCCCGCTCAAACTCAGCTAAGGCCCCAAAGATGTGAAAGACCAACTTGCCACCACTGGTTGTGGTGTTGATTGATTCAGTGATACTCTGAAACCCAATTCCTCGTCTCTGCAGGTCGGTGACTGTATCAATCAGGTGCCTGAGGGAACGTCCCAACCGATCAAGCCGCCAGACAACCAGGGTGTCACCACTGCGAAGATGAGAGAGTGCTTCTGTCAGTCCCGGGCGACTGGCTTTTGTCCCACTGACGCAATCGGTATAGATTTGCTCGCATCCTGCTTTGGTCAGGGCATCACGCTGCATATCAAGGTTTTGATCATCAGTTGAGACTCGTGCGTATCCGATGAGCATAGTAGGGGATTTAGAAGATCGGCAATTGTCCGGTCTTCTTCTGTTCCTTTCTCTTAAAGGTGGATTAACACTCTCCGACAGGGGCTTTCGGGCTTTGTGCGCAAGACGCTCTCGTTCTCAAAGTCGCGCCGTGTATGCACTATTGCTGCCTGAAGCGCTTCATCCACCGCTACAACCTGGAGCGACGGAGCATCATTCTAGGATGAAACACTACCAGAATTTGTACATAGAGACAGAGCCCCAAGTAGGACTCCAGGTCTTCCTGTTATATACTTATTCCCTTCTGAGTTTGCGCTGAGTCATGAATTCCTTTAGGCCGGCGTGCAGTTACGATGGCAGGAAAATGCCGCCAACAGGAGTGACCCTGAACACCTGAACGTGGCATGCTTCCAATCCTTGAAGGTGTCGTAGCGAGCGAATGCGACGTTAGTTTGGGGAGGTAAAAGGAGAACAGGTGTACCCGGACAGTGAAGGAGAGACACCATGAAGGCAATCGTCCAAGACACGTATGGCTCACCCGATGTCCTGGAACTCAGGGACATCGACAGGCCCGAGATCGAAGACGAAGAGGTGCTGCTAGGCGTTCACGCAGCTGGCGTGGATCGGGGCGTCTGGCACCTCATGACGGGTCTGCCGTACCCGATACGCCTCGCAGGCTATGGCCTCCGCGCGCCCAAGAACCCCATCATCGGCTCGGACGTGGCCGGGGTGGTTGAGGCGGTCGGGAAGGACGTGACCCGTTTCCAGCCTGGCGATGAGGTGTTTGGCATCGGCAAGGGCACCTTCGCCGACTACGCTCGCGCGCTTGAGGACAAGCTCGCGCCCAAGCCGGCGAACCTCACCTTCGAGCAGGCAGCGGTGGTCGCCATCTCCGGCTTGACCGCCCTGCAAGGCCTACGCGACCAC
>JAWWQA010000432.1:0-9423 GCA_033854695.1 Rubrobacteraceae bacterium | reverse complement strand
CACGAATATCTACGGCCACGTCGAGCGGCTGAGCTCCTACGAACGGCTCGTCGAGGTTTTCGGGATCGCGAAGTCCGGCAAGTAACCGCTCCGATAGCGCTGGAACTATCGGCATCCGACGGCCTTCGGCACCCAGCAACTAGGGGCTTCTCGAGGCGAGGGCTCGCCATGACAGGAGGATGGAGAGCGCCCCGGCGGGACCCAAGTGTACGGGCGCGAAGTAACCCCTGTAGGTAGCTGGTGAATAGCCTTAACCGCTAACGAGCGCTAAGGGCGGCGATGGATACTCTGTGTCCAGGTGCGGGATTCGCTGGGTGTATACTTCGGTTCCGGAAATCCGGGGAGCGCCAGAGGCGCCGGCACCAACTGTCTAGGGAGACGCTTTGGAAATCTTGCGCATCGCTGCTGCGCAGCTGCGGAATCGGGTCGGCGACTTTGATGGTAATGCCGAGCGGATCGCGCAGGCCATGGAGTGGGCCGAGCAGGAGGCGCAAGCCGACGTGCTCGTACTACCCGAGCTCGTGCTAACCGGCTATCCACTGGCTGACCTGGTCCTTCACCAAGAGTTTGTCGAGGACGCGCAGCAGGCGCTGGACCGGCTGGCCAACCGGTCGGGGCGGATGACGACGGTCCTGAGCACGATCACCCGCGTGCCGCCGCAGCGCTCGTGGGACAACCGCGAGCGCGACGTGTCGATTGCAGCGATGCTGCTATGCGATGGGGAGGTGAGAGGCCGCTACCATAAGGTACTTTTGCCCATCTACGACCTTTTCGACGAGGCACGCAATTTCGCTCCGGGCTCCCGACCGAACTTGGTTTGGCGAATCGGTGACGTTGTCGCGGGCGTGTCGATCTGCGAGGATCTGTGGTCACCAGATGGACCTCCAGAGGCACAGTCTGCCGCCGGCGCGCAGATCCTGTTCGTGCCCAACGCCTCCCCGTTCCACCGCGGCAAGGCCAGCAGCCGACTGGAGCTCACCCGAAAGGTGGCGATTCGCAACGGCGTGCCGGTGGTCTACGTCAACTGCGTTGGCGGCCTGGACGACCTCGTCTTCGACGGCGGGTCGATCGTGGTGGATGGCGAGGGGACCCTTCTCGCTCGTGGCGCCGAGTTCGCCGAGGAGAGATTCACTGTCGACGTGCCGGTAGGCGAACCACGACCGGTCAACGGTCCGCTCAGCAACATCCACACTCGCCCTACGGCCCGCCGCGAGGAGCCGCCCGGGACCTGGAATCCCAGGCCGCCCATGGACAATCTTGAGGCCGTATGGAGCGCGCTGGTGATGGGGGTGCGCGACTACACCGAGCTCAACAGGTTCAACGGCGTTGCGCTCGGGCTCTCAGGCGGCATCGATAGCGCCGTCACCGCCATGGTCGCCGCCGACGCGCTAGGGCCCGAGCGCGTCCTGGCCATGGCGATGCCCGCTCCCGACACCCCAGACGAAGAGCGAGCCGACGCCAAGGAGCTCGCGCGCAACCTCGGCATCACTTTGGAGACTGTCCCCGTCGACACGCCCACCAGCGCCACCGACGTCCCAGATGACGCCGAGCCCTTAATCGACGAGGATGCTGCGGTGCGCCAGGAGCGCCGTTACGCCCGCGCCCGTGCAGCCACGTTGAGCGACATCTTTGACGAACGCGGCTACCTGGTACTAGCTACTAGCAACAAGACCCACATCTCATTAGGGACCGCCAACCTATTCGGGGACCTCGCCGGCAGGTTCGCGCCTCTCAAGGACTGCCCGAAGACACTGCTCTACGAGCTCGCCCGCTACCGCAACACCATCGCCAAGGTGTGTCCGCAGCGTGTCCTCGACAGGCAGACTAGCTCGCAAGCCGCCATTCTCCACCACGACCTACCGTCCTACGAAGTGCTCGACGAGATCATCGAACGCTACGTCGAGCACTCTGCCAGCCTCAAAGACTTCACCGACACCGGCTTCGACCCAGCTGTGGTCACCGACGTGCTGCGGCGCATCGACGAAGCCGAGATGACCCGCCGCTACGCGCCGCCAGGGATCAAGGTTACTTCCCGCGCGTTCGACCAAGACCGGCGCATGCCGCTGACCAGCAGCTGGCACGTCCGTCAGCGAGACTGAGACGATTCGATAAACTCTGTCACCGCGGGGAGGATCGCAGCCAACTCCGCGAACGGCGCCCATTCCTCTGGCCTCTTTCCGGGAGGTTGAGGGGGTGGCGACAGCGGTGGCCTGGCGGCCTCCCATAACTCCTCGCTCACCAACTGTGTTGTCATAGAGGCCGTCTCACTTCCCTACCCGGCGTTCGCGGTACCACCGCAACGTGTTCGGGACGGCTCCCTTCAGCGGCGTGATCCTCGAAGGCCCGCGCGAAGTCGGAGTGGTCTACAACAAAGGGCTCCTCGAACTCGTAGAGCCTCTCCACGACCTCGCGTACGGTATCGAGGCCGACGGGCGAACACCCACTTAGAATAAACCCGCAAAAGACCGTCATGACCGTCGTGATGAGAGAAAAGCCGATATATAAGGGCTTCTGAGCATGACGGTCGTGACGATGGAAGTGACGGTCCTCGTTGATGGTCCAGAAGGGCCGTCATCAAGAAAGCCCTGCAAATGTCAGGGTTATGACGATCATGACGGTGATGACAATGAAATAACAGACCTTTTCTAAAGGTAAGGTGGCCCACATCCGCAGCCCCGCCCCCCTTCGCTAGCGGCGGCACGGGTGTCTCGTTGCGATACCCATCCTCGCCATGCACGGCTAGATAGTTAGCGCCTGCGACGAAGGGGCCGTCGAGAGGGTCGGGGGTATAGGTGAGCATCGGGCACCGGGGTCTGACTGGGACTCTACCTTGTCCACCTTGTCAACAGAGCAAAGCTCCTCGCTCTCCCCCACTAGCACCACGACATCGCCCTTGAAGGGGTGGATGCTAAAGAAATGAACAATACGCCCCACTTCCCCGCTCTTCGCCCCAGCATCTTCTGGGCCTCTGTATATCATCGATAGCATCGATAGCAGCTCCCTAAATGGCCACAATCCTGATAAAACCGCCGCTTTCGGCTATCGATGCATCGCCGATAGCTCATCGATAATTATCGATGAACCCAAGAGGAGGCAACGCCTCTGTTGCCGTAGATACCATCGATAGTTATAGATCACCTATCGACATCCCTTCGATAGCCGAATTACCGATACATAAGCCAAATTCCCCTGATTCAGGGCAAACTATCGATGGTATCGATGATAATACGAAGATCGCGACGCCCCCAACCAGACCAAGCTAAAGCTCGACGAAGAGAGCTAGTTAGCCAGTGGGTTTGACCAGCAGGCGAGGTGGTGCCGTTGGGAGAGGGCTAGGCAACTCGGAGGGCCGGGCGTCTTGCGGGCGGAACGAAACGGGGACGAAGTTGATCCCGGCGAGTTCCAATCCCGGACCGAGCAGCGTGAGTCCGCAGAGCCGGTTCGTCTCCATATCGGTGGTCGTCAGGATGAGGTGATCGCCGGCGCGGGTCAGGGCTACGTAGAGGAGACGACGAAGCTCTGCCTCCTCCAAGATGGCCTTGCGGTCGGAGATCAGGCGGTGCAGTACCGGCTCCTCTTCGTCGCACCCGAGATCTATGCTAACGCCTAGCTCCGGGTCGTAGAGGACCTGATCGGAAGGTGGCGGCACCCTGCGGTCCAGGTCCGGCAGAACTACGACCGGCCACTCCAAGCCCTTCGAACCTCGTGCCCTTGCCTGCCGCCAGAACCATCGCTTTCATAGAAGACCTGCCTCTCCGTCGATAAGGTATACTGAAATTCTCTTCATCTGCAAACCGGACCTTACGAGTTCTCGGAATAGAGCAAGGAACGGGCGGTCAAGCCCCACTGTGGCCATCTCTCCTTCTTTCATCCCCGGGCCCATCTGCTGGCGTTTTGACGAGTACATCACTTACCTTGAGCATCTCTCCCCTTGGGGAGCGACCAGGGCGGGCTACGTCGCGAGAGAGCCCTATAGAAAGCCGGCGACGCAAGCGCTGCACACGTACCCGCAAGAGCCCGTTCACGTCCTTTAGAGCAGTAGAGGCCACCTCCACCCGGCTATCGAGATCCTCGATCCAGTCAACCGGTACCTCCGAGATGCGATAGCCTCGCTCCTGGGCTAACAGGAGCAGTTCGGTGTCGAAGAACCACTCGTTATCCTCCACCTGTGGCAGCAGCTCCTGGGCCATGCTGCGCTTGATCGCCTTAAAGCCGCACTGGGCATCCGAGAAGCGGTTGCCGAACGTCGCCTTTATCAAGAGATTATAGCAGCGCGAGATCACCTCCCGCTTCCACTGGCGCGTTACTATAGCTCCCCTCAGCAGACGCGAGCCTATTGCCAACTCGCTGTGGCCGGTGGCCAAAGGAGCTACCAGCGGCAAAAAAGACCACAGGTTGGTGGAGAGGTCCACATCAATATAAGCTACGATGTCGGCGTCCGAGGCAACCCAGGCTGCCTTTAGGGCCCGACCCCGGCCCTTCTGGTCTAGATGCAAGACGGAGACGTGAGGATAGGCGTGAGCTAGCCCCTCGGCGACCGAAAGGGTAGCATCAGTGGAGGCGTTGTCGGCGATGACGACCGACCAGCGGTAAGGGAAGTAGGTCTCAAGGTAGGCGCACAGGGCTGGAATGCTCTTTGGCAGGGCGTCCTGCTCGTTATAGACGGGAACTACCACCTCCACACTCTCCTGCTGGTACGGAAGCGTACCGTTCCGCTGGGGCATCGGTACATTAACCATGAAGCTCTATCCTTTCTTTATTGGGTTCTGCTTGACTCTCAATCCTTAGTCTGAACCTCTGGGCTATGATTAGCCTTGGAAGAACCTATGGATTCTTATAGACACACTCGGCGAACCTAAATTGTTCTTTAGTGGAGCGGTTCCCATTACGACTCGAAAAGTAGAGGACAAAGCCGAGGACGATGATGCTCCAGTAGTTGATGACCCGAAAAAGGAAGGTGACGGCACTGGCGGTAGAGATGTCTAGCCCCAACCACTGCAGCATCACCAACATGCCAGCTTCCGTGAAGCCTAGCCCAGACGGAGTAATGGGCACCACCGTCAAGAGTGAAGCGGCGAGCGCGACTACTAAAGCGCCTGCGACCGAGACCGGAGCGCCTACGGCCGCCGCAACTGCGTATAGCGTCATCCCTTCCATCGCCCAACCGGTCACGGAGTAGGCGACGAGCAGCGGTAGTCTGCTGCGGAACGAGTCGATGACACCGTGCTCGAGGCGGAAGTAATAGGTGTGCAGACGCTTGGGCAAGATCAGCTCGAACGCCCACCGGAAGCGTCGCACCGCCAGCAGCCCAACGATCCCTGTACCTGAGAGGATAAGACCGGCGACGAGCGCCTGGGAGGCTTCGGTCGGCTGCGATCCACCAAAGGCCACCAGCACGCCCGCCCCCATCATGCTGCCATCACCAGTAGATCCAGGAGCCTCTCGGCCAGCACGGTGCCTAAGGTGACCGCGAAGGAGACGCCCGTGGCCTTCTTCAAGAGGTAGCCGCGGTAAGCGTCCCCGAGCCTAGCGACGGTGATGCAGTTGGTGAACCAGGCGAGGTACATGATCCTGGTCAAGCCGAAGGCCGAGGGCATGGGATGCTCGGCAGTGTGGCTATAGCCACACTGCCGAGCAGCACCTTCCAGCGTAGGGCGCGTAAGAAGAACGTGCCGTAGAAGACCGCAAACGCGAATGCGAACAGCCACAAGTTCGTCCCCCTTATGCTCGCCCACACCTCGCCCCAATCAAGTCCCACAAGCTGCCTATACATCAGGTACAGTACGACTAGTGCAAGGAGGAAGGAGACGACGTTGCGCAGGCGAAACACGCGCTGAGCAAGTAGGGCTCCACCCGCTGCATCTTCCCTCCTGGGCGTCTTGCCCGGAGGCTTAGGCAGCTTGAGTGACATCCCTTGCGCCCCTTTGCTCGTCATCAGCTACCTCGCGTACTACAGTCATATAGTGCCGGAGTCCTCTCAGAGTCTCCTCCCTGCTCAGAGGTCGATGGCGATTGCCATTGCTCTTGGGGAACCGGATGACAGTTGTCTTGCACCCAGCTCGCCGACTCGTTCTGAGAAGATCCTCCCGGACCTCCTTGCGAGATTAGAAAGAAGCGCACAGCGCCTTTGTCTATGAGATTGGTAAGCTGGTCGGTACTGAAGACTGGATCGCGACCACCGAACCCACCGAGCGTTATCACAGGATCGGGTTCGTTAGTGTTGAGTATGATCGGCGAGGCACTCCTGGCGTTATTGGTAGCAACCAAGTACTCGGCGCCGCCCCGGTTGGCCTGCAGGTAATCCATCAGTGCCGGGTCAGCCGTATCACGGCTATCCGAGGGCCCGCCAGGAGGTCCACCACCAGGTCCACCCCTAGCTGATCCCTGGACGGTCTGAGGACCGGCGGTAGCCATTCTCCCGCCGTCCTGTCCTACCGTATAGGCGGCCCAGACCGTAGGGGCGACGAGGAGAGCCAGTATACCTACGGCCACCACAGCTGCCGAGAAGTAGGCGCGCGCCTTCAGCCTTGGTCTCAGGCGCATGAAAACCAGCCCTATCGCCGCCACCAGAGACAACCCTATGGTAGCGGGTGGCAGCCAGCGGCTCCAATCCTCATCGTAGTAGACTAGGATTATGTAGGTATGTAGGCCAGCCATGCCCAAAAGAGTCAGGGGCAAAAGCCACCCTCGCCAACCGCGACTGCGGTAGTCGCTCCAAAGCGCTACCACCCCGGCACCTACGAGAGCTGCTATGGCCGGGGCAAGCATCACCGTATAGTAACGGTGAAACTGGCCTGCGATGCTGAAGAATGCGCCCATCGTCAGCAACCACATTCCCCAGAGCACGAGGGCCTGATGTCTGCGGTCAAGCGGCAGTCGGGGTCGCCTCTGCCAGCTAGCTGCTAGCAGCCCCACAACAGCCAGTGGCAAAAGCCACCCTATCTGCCCGGCGAGCTGCTCGTCGAGGAGCCTCAAAGGTCCTTTCTGACCGTTCTCGCTGACTCCACCGGGACCACCGCCTGAAGATCCAGACCCTTCTTGAGCTCCGGACGACTGTTGTGCGGACTGGCTACCGCCAGCCGATCCTGCGTTAGTACTACCATTGCCACTTATAAGCTGAGTAACAAGCTCAGTACCATAACCGCGTCCCAGAAGGCGACCTAGGCCATTGTAGCCGGCGATTAGGTCCAACTCAGAGTTATTAGAGCTAGACCCAACATAGGGACGCTGGTCAGTTGGTGTAAGATCTACCACCACCGCCCAAGAGAGCGACACCACGAGTAGCACCAACGTGGCAAGCCCGAGATGCACAAAGCGTCGCCACTTGCTCACCGGGGCAGCCAGCAGGTACAACAGGTAGAACGCAGGCAGGACCAAGAATGCTTCCAGCATCTTGATGTTGAAGCCTAAGCCCACTACGACAGCTCCTACCAGCAGCCAGCGTAGCCGGCCACTCTCCACAGCTCGGATAACCGCCCATGCCCCAACCAGGACGGTCAACACTAATAGACCATCCGAGTTATTGGTGCGCTCTACAGCGACAGCGATAGGGGTTACAGCGAGCACCAGTGCAGCCAGAATTCCAGCTACCGACCCAAACGCCTTGCTCACCAGATGGTAGAGCAGCCCAACAGAGAGCACCCCCGCCAAGGCCTGCGGGAGTAGAAGGCTCCAGCCATGAAAGCCAAACAACTCGGCACTTGCCGCTTGGATCCACAGTCCCAAGGGGGGCTTGTCTACAGTCACAAATCCTGCATCGAAGGAGACGAAGAAGAAGTTGTGCCAGCTGGTTAGCATGTCCTTGACCGCTGCTGAGTAGTAGGTATTGCTGTATCCCAAGCTTGTTAGACGAAACAAGTTCAAGAAAGCTGAGAGTATGAGGACTGCCGCCAGAGCCAGTCGCTGCCACGGTGGGGTCGATGCTAGTGAGCGTGTCCTACCGAAGAAGGTGGTGCGCTTCTGGGTCAGTAGTGCCTGGGTCATAGGCCTCCTTGTCACTCTCGCAAGTCTTTCTTGAGAGTCTGGACTACGGATCTATGAGAAGCCTTTAACTGAGTTATGAGTTTTCATAGCGACTGGACGCAACGCTCAAAAAGTGAGCCACGCAACGTGACACTGCGTAATAGACGTTGAAGAGATGGAGCCCTCTGCGGCGGGCCAATCAGCTCGGGGTAGGCTCCGGGAGAAGCTTGCCCACTACCAGCGCCCGCAGCTTCTGATCTGCGATGAGGTGGGGTATTTGCCGCTAGACAGAGGAGAAGACGCCGATCGCTTCTTCCAGCTGGGGAACTGGTGCTACACCAAGGGCTCGATGGTCGTCACCTCGAACAAGCGGGTCTCCGAGTGGGCCGAGCTCTTTGGTGAGGAAGTGCTCGCTGCGGCGATCCTCGACCGGCTGTTGCACGACGCTGAGGTGCTGAGCATAAACGGACCCTCCTGCAGGCTGCGTGGGGCGGCTGGAGGGCGTTGATAAAAGAGGGGTGAGGCCGAGGCGGAAGCGAGCGATTGAGGCCCCAAGAAACTGCTCGAGACCTCTATTTTTCGAAGAATATTGAGATGGATGGCCACCGGAGATCTGGTATGCGGCAGACTAGCCCGGATTATTCATGAGTTACCTTTCGGAGATCGTTCTACTCGCTAAAGGGATGCTGCAAAACTCGGTGAAAACGTGATCAAAAGGCCCAGAATACTCAATTATCGGTGGTTTGTTGAGGCGGGATATAGGGGCGAAGATGACTCCAAATGAGCTTTGCTAGATCCTCATAAATACGCCTAAATCGAACCATGAATCGAGTTCTCCTGGGACACAATTGGGTACCTTCTCTTAAATCAACAAACCACCATTGTACGGAATCTGCTTGATCACTTACCGTTTTGAACACCAGCGGAAAGTGCATGAGCGAAGCACTAGCGATGTGCCTCAATCGTTGCGCCACTGTATAACCGGATTCCGTATTACAGAGCCACTCCCGTTAGATAGTGAACTGAAAGAAAAGCTGAAATACCAGCAACAACCAGAGCAAACCCGTTACAGAGCCACTCCCGTTAGATAGTGAACTGAAATATCCCTCTTGACCCAGACAGAGCAGCTCGATACTACGCTTGTTCTTCTGGGGCTCAAGATACCATCGATAGTATCGATAGTCTGTCCTAAATCAGCCGAATCTGGCTTATCTATCGCTAATTCGGCCATCGATACCCCGTCGATAGATGATCGATAACTATCGATGGTATCTACTATAACCGGGACGGCCTCCTGAGGCTCATCGTTATCCTCATCGATAACTATCGATGGGTTATCGACGGTACACCGATAGAGGAAACGGCGCTTTTATCATGCTCGTGGATATCTAGAGAGGTGCTATCGATACTATCGATGGTAAACAGGAGCCTGAAATCTACTATGACTGGAACAGAGAGGAG
>JAWWQA010000431.1:0-5038 GCA_033854695.1 Rubrobacteraceae bacterium | reverse complement strand
CTTTATCTCCTGGTTGAGCCGCTCCAAACCGTTGGTGGTGCGGATCCTTTTGCGGTGGCTCTCGGGGAAGGCTAGGCACGACAGGCACTCCTCCACGTGCTCTTCGAGGTGGTCGGCCACCTTGGGGTAGCCCTTACTTCGCCACCTATCGGCCAGCTGCTCAGCGAGGTTTAAGGCCATTTCCCTGGTGGGAGCAGCGAACACCCCTCTACTAAGGCCCTCGGCCAGCTCCTCGCGCTTGCTAAAGGGCACTATACGCAAGAGGTTCCTCGCGTAGTGAACCTGGCAGCGCTGCCAGCTTGCTCCCTGGAAGTGGCGTCTTATAGCTGCCTCTAGCCCCGGATAATCATCTGAGGTCACCAACTCTACCCCGCACAGACCCCGGGCCTTGAGCGAGCGGAGCAGCTCGTGGTAGGTAGCCTCGCTCTCGGTGTCGGCTGTTTGGACGGTCAGGATCTCCCGCTGACCGTCGTCCCTTACCGCCGTTACTATCAAGAGACCCTCGCTTATCACCCGCGAGCCTACCCTAACCTTCTCGTAACGAGCGTCCACAAAGAGGTATGGGTAAACTCTTTGCCCTAAGCGGCCGCTCGCGCCACTGCTTAAGCTCCGAGTCGAGGTCTTCGGCCAGGCGCGAGAGCAGCAGACAGACTCTTTGAGAAGGAGGTGCCGCACAACTCTTCGGTAACCTTCTTGACCTTCCTGGTCGAAACCCCTTCTATGTACATCTCCATCAAAGCCAGAACAAGCGCCTTCTCGTTTCTTTGGTAGCGAGCGAAAAGCTGAGTCGAGAAGGTGCCCTCTTAAGGTCCTGGGGGACGAGCAACTCTAGCTTGCCCACGCGGGTTTTGAGGGTCCTGGGCTTATAACCGTTGCGATGGCCCTCGCGATCCTCAGTGCGCTGGTAAGGGGCGGCGCCTATGTGCTGGGTCATCTCGGTTTCCAGGAGCTCTGTTGGAGCACCCGCCGGACGATCTCCTTTAGGAAACCGGGTCGTCGAGCAGCACCTCTTCTTGCACGAGTTCTTTCTCCGCCTTAGGATGATGGTCGGCCATCATTTTCTCTCCTTGAGTGGTTGACTTTGAACACCAATCATCTTGGAGGACGATGGCCACTTTTTCTAGCGAACCATCAATTTACAGAATTTTAGTGGCACAACCGACGGGGCACGAAGTGTTGGTCGGTTGCCATCCTACGAGGCATTTACAGAGTGTCGCGTGCGCCGAGACTCACTAAGCCACGGCCAGAGCCACAATGCGATTGACCCCGTCCGCTTACTCGTCGAACGGCACAGCTCGGCGGACGAACTCTGGCGCAAGTGGAGAGACTATACCGACGGCTACGACGCTTATTTGCGTGACACGATCAAAAGAATGGGACAAGCGAGCAATCCATTAGGACAAGGCATCCTCCATCGCTTTAGCGGCCTCGCTCTGCTGGAGGTTCTTCATCCGCGCCAGAGGTCCCTCAATCGGCAGGATTCGATGGGGCTTTTCTTGGGTGAGGCGTGGGGCACCTTCAGCTTTTATGGGGTCAAACTCCATATATGCTTTGCGCTACAAAGGAGCTTTTGGAGGAGGCGAAGTAGTTGGGGGAGGAGGTAGCGAGGAGGCTCTTGGCGGATCTTCTTGCCTAGCGCAGCGAGGATCTGGAGGAGGAGCTAGCAGGATTGGGGACAGGCGTGTTGGTAACCAGCGAGGCCAGCGGGAGGCGACCCGGAGTAAGGCAGCAAATAGAGATCGCCTTTTTCGAGCTTGAAGGGAGTTTTTGGCCTCGGCCAGAGACGTTGGCGAGGAACATTATTATTGGGCTTGCGAGCAGGATAGCGGCGAAGATAACGGCCTACACCTACGCTTTTTACATCAATCGGCTGTTGGGTCGTCATCAAGGGAGGATCAAGGAGTTATAGGCATAAACCTGACAACACATCTAGGGCTCGAAGCCGTGGACGGTGTCCCATACCAAACACTCGAATTAGCTCCTCCGGCATGGTGGCCCTCGCCTTCTCTATGGCCTGCCTCTCGGCCAGGGTCTCATCCGGATTTCCGTCCGGCTGGCCAAGGCACCTTATATCAGGGCAACCTCTTTGTAGATGAGCATCGCCCAAGCTCCCCACAGCTCGGCCACAGCACGTTACTGGGAAAGATCCTCAAGAACATAGCTGCGCCTCCTACTCGCATCGAGGCTCGTTTGACGGTATCCTGAAAGGAGCAACATAGAAGGGGGAGCCGTCATGACCAGAATGCTAAAGGTAGCGCTAGGCATCCTAGTGGTAGTAGCCGCGCTGACACTTCGGTTGGCTTGGGAGGTTGTAGGAGAGACGAGGCACGAGCCTCGCCCCATTACTGCTTCCCTCGTAGCCCAGGAAACCACAGGCCCTCCACCGGCTCCCAAAACCCCTCCACCAGCTCCCAAGACCCCTCCACCAGCTCCCAAGACCCCAACGCCACCGTCACCACCCCCTCCTCCTCCACCTTCACCGCCATCACCACCCCCCTTTAATGCGGGCGGGCCTTCTGGAGGTCCTGTGCCGCTCATGCCGGACGGCAGTTGCCCGAAGGAGTTCCCTCAGGAGCGGGACAAGGCCTGCTACCCATAGGCGAAGTGGGCTGGCTGATGAGGTCTACGCCACCACACCTCAAGGTGCTCGGAGAGATCGAACGCGAGGGCATCTCCGGGCTAGTAGAAGTACTGGGCGAGGGGGCCTCGACGCCGTGAGATGTGTCCTTTGGGCCGCAACCAGCTGGCATAGAGATTACAGTCCTCGTGCATGGCTTGCACTCTCGGAAGCTCGGTGAGTAATCCAGGTTTCCCTACCGCGCGCTTATGAGCAGTGTGTCACTCAACGTCCCCAACGCGCTTTGATCACAAGAGGCGGACCGTTCCCCTATGTGCCGAGAGTGGGGCCGTTTCTTTCTGCCGCAACCCCTCCCCCTCCTTACCACGGCAGAGCCTGAAGCGCTGAGTAATAGCGGACAACGTTCCCAGATAAGGAGAGAAGGCGTTCTTCTTGTCAGAGATGATTCCCAGGAAAGAGCGTGAACAAGAGCCAAACCTCGAGAAAAGCTCTCCACAACGCAGTGGCATCAATCGACGTATCCTCGCTCGTACCTGATGCCCCTCTGAAGAGCCGCGTAAGTTGCAAACGGGGATTGTCGTGAAGTCCCAACAAGATAGGCGGGTCCTGTGAAGGGACCCACCTATCTTCGCGGCTCTATCTAGAGCCAGAGAGCTGCTACTTACCTACTACTTGATGATCCTGCGAGCCAAGAGACCGCCACCTACCAGCAGGGCGCCAGCACCCAGCGCGATCAGTGACACACCACCGCTCGCTGGCAGCATCGGCGCGGGAGCAGGTGCGGGAGCAGGTGCCGGAGGCGGAGCTGCCTTAGGAGGAGCGGGCGGCGGAGGCGGGGGCGGCTTGCACGGAGCCTTAGCCTCTACGCCACCGGCCTTGGAGTCAATGACCTGATCGTTGCAATTGGCATCAGCAGTCGCCCCAGCCGGACCGCCTGCGTTGGCCGTCTTGTTCACGGCGTCGGCGACCACCTGAGGATCGCTCTGCGCCAGAGCGGGAGCAGCGAACGCTAGCGCCATCGCCAGCACCGCCACTATCAACATTAACTTTCTCAACATTACCTCCTTGAGATCTTTTCTATGGGAGGCGGACACTAGAAAAAGCCCGCCTCCTCACGACTACCGTCGTTGGTCAGGCTCTCCTTAACCGCTAGCCGAGGCGGCCTGTTGGACCTTCTGGTCGCACACCTTCGGGACGTTCGCGTTCTGCGAAGGATCTATCTCGAAGTCGCCACCGCCTGCTCCGACGCCACCCTCGGAAGCGTACTGCAGGACGTTCACGCCGTTCACCGCGTTACCAGTGTTGGAGATACCCTGTACCATCTGGCAAGAACTGGAGTTATCGCCACCACCGGTCACCGTGAAGTTCTGGCTGGAGTCCCCACTCTCGACACCCTGCTCGGGCGTCTGGGTTACCTGTGCTATGGCCGGCACGGCAGCCACGATCACCATCGCCAACAACGCTGCCAACAACATCAACTTCTTCAATGTTTCCCCCTCCTAATTTTCTCCGCACCATCGGCGGATTGTTCAAGCTACCCAATAATTATTAGCGAAATATAAGGAGAAGTCTATGCTTCGAAACCATAATTCAGCAATTCACTAACTATAGTGTGTTCGCGCTCGGTGGCGCAGAGATATAGTGGCTACGTAAAGCCCACTCGAGCTGTCGGCCAGAGGCTAGTTTCTTAGCCTCTACAGGCATCTAGCGACTATCCTCTACCCTTAAAGCGATGGCTATTACTGTGAACTGCTCAAAGGCGGCTTCCAAGTCGTCGGTGATCTTCTCAGCGATTAGGCCAGGATCTTTCAGATCCGCGGTGACCTCGATAGAATCGATCCAGGAGGCTACCGTCTGCGAGTCCCAGCGTGCGGCCTCTCTGGCCGTTCAGGGAGTCTCAAGCGGGACCTTTTTTGCCATCCAGTTTAAAGCGTAGTATGGTCCCGCTGTTCCATTGTTTACTCGTATACTCTGTCACAGCATCGTCCCAAGCTGGGCCGTCTCGCAGAGTCCAGGGTGTTTTCTACACGATCGAGATTTCGCGGTACTCTGTTCCTCCTAGAGAGCATTCCCAGCAGCCAGCAGCAATCGGTAGCAAGTGCCCCTGGCTTGAACAAAGAAGCATGTAGCCAGACGCCGGGTTGCCGGAGAATCCCAAACCATTAGGCGTAATACCTGCAAAACCTGTAAAAATTTTTGCTGGTAAGACACCTTCTAGGCAATCCAGTTAATAACGCACCTCGACCCCAAAGAGAGAGCTTGCGCTTAGAGCTAGGGGGTGGATCGCCTCTTAGAATTCTCGGAAACTCGAGGGGACGAGGGCATAAAGAGGGCCGAGGCTCTAACAAGCCCTGGACCTCCAAGGTGGTATTGAAGTCGGCCGGGGTCCTATCGTGGATTCTGGACCACGGTTTCCGGGCCAGCGAAGCCGCTCCTTCTCGGACTCGGCGATCGCTGGCC
>JAWWQA010000430.1:0-8053 GCA_033854695.1 Rubrobacteraceae bacterium | reverse complement strand
CGTGCATAGCTTACAAACAGGCTGGGGGTGTGGCGGTGGCTTTGGGAGATCCGGTAGGGCCCAAGCATAAGTTGGAGGCCACCACTAGGGCTTTTGTACGCTACTGCTCTGAGAACGGCTGGAGTGTGGCATTCCACGAGGTGCTGCCGGACCTGCTCCTTATGTATCGCCGTCTTGGCATGCGGGTTCTCAAGATTGGTGAGGAGGCGGTGATCGACCTGGAGCGCTTTCGTTCGCAGACGAGCAGGCGCAAGAGCTTCCGCTACATAAAACGCAAATTCGAGAAGGGGGGCTACCTCCTTACCCGGCATGCTCCCCCTCACCCGCAAGAGCTATTGGACGAGGTAGAGGAGGTCTCTGAAGAGTGGCTCTCGCTACCGGGGCGGCGCGAGCGCGGCTTCACTTTGGGTAGATTCGACCGTAGCTATCTAAACGAGACGCTGCTCTTCGTCGTGCGCGATCCCGACAAACATGCCCTGGCCTTCGCTAACGAGATCCCCTCCTACCGAAAAGGAGAGGCAGCTATAGACCTAATGCGCTACCGGCTCGAGGTGCCCCACGGCACGATGGAATACCTGCTTATGGAATTGATGCTGGCCTTGAGGGAAGAGGGGTATCGCTGGTTCGATCTGGGGCTGGCCCCTCTAGCGGGGGTGGGGGACCGACCTGGAGCTACCCTCCAGGAACGGGCTTTAAACCAGCTCTTTGAACGCCTCACCCGTTTCTTCTCGTACAAGGGCTTGAGGAACTATAAAGCCAAGTTCGAGCCAGATTGGGAGGAACGCTTTCTGGTGTATGGGGTAGGGCCGCTCGCCCTGGCAAGGGTAGGCGTCGCCCTAACGCAGGTTACGGAAGGATGAGACCGTGAGATATTTTAGTGGCGGACATTGGGGGAGTTGATCGAGCGAGCGGGAGAAAGAAGAGCATGGCCTGGGGGAGCCCTATATAGCCGCTTACACGCCGCCGAGACTACAGATACAAAAGAGCTTGCGACCAGTGCATGAGTTGCCTATAAACAGAAATTCTCGGAAACTCAGCTGTACAGAGCGCACGTTCTTAAGGTCCCTCGCTTCTTTCCCATCCGAGTCTCTAGGTCCATAGAAACCTGAGCATAGACCATCCGCTTCTCAATATGGAGGCTTCTATCGGGATGCGCCAAGCTGCACGTGCTGCCATCATACTAGACGTAAGACGCAGCGCTGGGGAAAACGAAGGAGAATAGCATGGCACAAGACAGCTCCAAGGCGATGGTCCTGACACAGGACGAGGCGAAACTAGCCACGCAGTGAAGGAACCCACGCTCGACGACTTGCCCGAGGGGGACATTCAGGTCGCGATACAGTATTCGAGCCTCAACTTTAAAGATGCTATGGCCGTAACAGGGGCGGGCCCGATCGTGCGCTCCTGACCAATGGTGCCGGGGATAGACTTGGCCGGCACTGTCGAGGAGTCCGACTCCCCCGACTACGAACCTGGTGACAAGGTGGTGCTTACCGGTTGGGGTGTAGGAGAAGAACACTGGGGTGGCTACGCTCAGAAGCAGCGAGTTAAATCCGAGTGGCTGGTGCCGCTTCCGGAGGGCCTGGACGCCAAAAAAGCCATGGCTCTAGGTACTGCTGGTTTCACGGCTATGCTCTGCATAATGACCCTTGAGGATGGCGGCGTTGCTCCTGAGACAGGGCCCGGGAGTTATCTTTGTCTGGGGGACCGGACGCAAAAGGGTTATCTACAAATTTAGAGAGGAGATCTCATGCCCTTCTATCAGTTTACTGTTCCCTCGGACAGCCTGAGTGCAAAACTCAAGGCCGACATCGCTACTGCCGTCACCAAGGTGCATACTGACGTCACAGGTGCGCCGGCGCACTACGTAAACGTGTCGTTCACCGAGGTTCCATCGGGAAGCATTTTTGTGGCGGGCAAGGTGGTGCCCTACGGACGCATGGTGGGACTCATCCGTAGCGGTCGTAGCCCAGAGACTAAGCGCAAGCTGATCACTGAACTCGCAGCTGCGTGGAGTCAGGTAACCGGAGAGCCGATGGAGGGATTTGCACTATTCATCGTAGAGCAACCTGGCAGCTCCGTCATGGAAGATAGCAAGATCCTACCGGAAGCTTCTGAGGATTGAGTCCGGATTTGCCGTGGTCTCTAGCAGAGGGTAAGTTGCCTCTATTCACCAGTTGCCGAGAAGGTGCATTCTCGGCAACTAACTCACCTACTTGGCCGTAACCCCAGCTGACACCTTCGGGAGTGGATTAGTCCGGAACACCTTCGATGATAGCCAGCGATGATCCGGTGCGGATGATGCCGGTCAGTCTCAAACCGGCCTCGGCGTAGAGCCTCTTGAAATCGTAGGCCGTCCGCTCCTGGCCCCCCAGCATTACGAGCATGTTCAGGTCCGAGAACTTAGCCGGGTCGGGCTCGTTTCCCGGTTGGATGATGGGCTCGAGCACGAGGAGCCTCCCGGTGTCAGCGATAACTGCACGGCACGCGCGGAGGATCTTGACCGTTGCAGTGTCGTCCCAGTCGTGGACTATGCTTTTGAGCAGGTAGGCGTCCGCCCCGCCGGGCACCGCCTTGAAGAAGCTGCCGCTAACAACCTCGCAACGATCAGCCACACCCGCTCGCTCGAGCAGGTCGTTCGCACCGGTGAGGACGTGGGGCTGATCGAATAGGATGCCGCGCAGGCCGGGGTTCGCCGCCAGGATCGCCGCGAGGAGCACGCCCTCGCCGCCTCCCACGTCGACTAGGACACCCATCCCCGAGAAGTCGTAGCTTTGCACGATCGCCTCTACCACACCCGCCGAGAGAGCCGTCATCGCTGCGTTGAAGACGGCATCCTCCTCAGGGTGGGCTTGCCGGTATTCCCAGGCTGTCGTCCCATATTGCTTTGGGAAGGCTGGCTCGCCGGTTCTGACGCTGTGGAGGAGGTGTCCCCAACTCGTCCAGAGGTACTGCTGGCCGATCTGCATCGCCCAGGCGCGCAGCGACCTAGGGACATTCGTCCTGAGGTACTCTGCCAGGGGCGTCGAGCGGAATCGGCCATCGGGCTTCTCGGCGAACACGCCGACACTGGCCAGCGCGCGCAGCAGCCGATAGAGAGTGGGCGCGTGTGTGCCCGTGGCCTGTGCCAGCTCATCTACGCTCTTTGGGGCATCCTCCAAGAGGTCGGCGATCCCAAGGGTGGCGGCCACGTGGATCGCCTGGGACGCTTGGAAGGCGTTCGTCATCCGCAACAGAGTGTCCCTAGGAGATAGCTCGTCTGCGCTCATGGATATCGCTCCTTCCCCACCTACCTTCCTCATGACACCCTCTATCATGCCATATCGACGAGGTCCAAGTCCGTTTATGCACCCACCTTCCGAGAAGGGAAATTCTCAGAAACTCAGGTGGCTACGAAAGCACGCCGCGAGGTCGGAAACACCACTAGCACGATAAGGACAAAGCCTATCACCTGTACTGCAATAGCGGCGTCCAGTACGACACCTGGCGCCATGACTATCCCCGGCGCTCCCAAAAGGATGTTGAGCACACAAACAATAACGGTGAGCCAGAACCCCCATCTTTTCATCATCCATAATCCGACGGCGGCGACGAGGCCCACAATGCCCAGCACAATACCCGAGTAAATAACAAACACCGGTGCTTCTTCGGCCCCGGGGAACAAGTACCACCACGGGCCCGGGAAGTTCAGCACGTTAAGTACTATCTAGAGAATGGCGGCGACGGTTACAGACAGCGGTCGTGAGCGCATAGGTTAGTCCTCCGTTCCTATAGACCTTCATCAACCTTCATGATACTATTCACACAATTCAGGTGCTTCTGCCGACGGCTTATTTAGCCTATTGCCGAGAAACCTCGCCATACAAGTGCTACACATACGCGTCGTCAGCATGGCGGAATTGGTGAGGATTATGGAACTCGTTTATCCCATTCCTATGCGGTTTACGGTAGGGGCAAGCCGTTTTTCGGCCTCGTTTTCCGCCACCGGAGCTACAGATATATGTAGCGCTACCATTGCGAGGTTTGAGGCGCACCGGTTGGCACTAGCGAAGCTGGCCAAGAAGGAGCAAGATGTCCCCCGGGTGGCGGGTGCGCGTGAACGTAAGGAGTGCGGGGTCTTATCGGTACCTTAATAGCTCGCCTCCTACGGGACTGGGGTGTGCTGGTTACTACTCTTTTCCTCCGGCGGACAGCTTAGAGGTTCCGTCAATAGGCTGGCAACTTTTCGTACTTGGCAGCTCTCAGAGTGATTCAACAGCCTTCCCCTCGTTCCTTGATACTTACGCTACTCGCCTATTGGCGGAGCCTCTTAGAGACCGTCGCCCCGGTCCTCTACCTACTCCTCTTCTGCAAAGAAGCCGTTGAACACGCCGTCTAAGTACCTCACATGATTCCTCATAAGCCACTCTAGGGCATCTCTTTCCCCTAGTCTCATGGCTGAGACTACAACCTGATGAACGCTATACTTGTTTATGTGGTTATCTGCTTGCGCTTTGCGGATGCCCCGAAGCACTTCAGCTGGTACGGCTACAGCTTCGTTCTCTCTTTGGAGTTCCATCTAGACCATACCCCTAAGTCTCAATTCCATCACGACACTGTTACCAGCCGAGATGTAGTGTGTCGGGTACCGAGAAAGGGAAAGAGACCCCGACACACCGAATCGCAGCAACTAAAACCTTACTCAAGTCGAAAGCGTTATGTATGGGCCAGGTGTATAGATTTTCCTCATCGGGCGTTAGCCGAGGGGCGAAGAGTGTAGGATACTATCATTGCAACCGGTGCTCGCTCTCTTTACTTGCCCAATGCGAAGTGTAGCTACTTAAGATGGGCACCAGTTGGTTTTATTCACGGGCTTCCGACAAAATGAATTCTCGGAAACCCAAGGGCCAGCGAGTAAAGGAAAGGGCCTGGGCATCTACGTCCAGGCCCTCAAGCTTGCTTCAATGGAGAGGGACAGCTCCTATTGGTTCTGGTCTTGTAAGACTAATGTCCATCCCTTACGAACGTCCAGTGGGAGTGGTCCTCGTGAAACGTGAAGTCGTCAAACCCAAACGGCACAAATATTCCGCTCGCGCGTGTCCATATGGCCCGCTGCCAGATGCACCACTCGATCAACGGCGGGTTCGGGTCGTTGAACACGAATTCGAAGACGCGCTGTCCGAGATCGAAGTCTATCGGATTGTCGCGTCCCCTAGGGCCCCAAACGTCGAAGGAATCGAAGTCCCGCCCGAACCCCTCCGGGTGGTCGACGTACGTGTTTATGGTAACTTCGGGGAACCTGGCATAGATGCGCCGGATCTGGGCTTCGACATCATCGCGCCATTCGTAGCGGGTGGGGTGACGAGCCTCGTAGTTGAAGGGATTGTCCTGCGCCTGGTGCGGCACGAAGCCGAGCGGTACTAAGGGCTTGGCCACAGGCTCCGGCTCCCGTTTCACGTCGGGGGGCGTCGCGTCCGCCAGGGCGTGAAGCTCGTCAAGGGTGCCGGAAAAGGCGTTCACGTCTAACTGCATCCCCGCGACCCTACCGTTCGAGCTGAACTGCCAGAACTTCGGCTCCTGGTTACCCCACCGCTTGCCCCATCCCCGATCCTTGACCTGCTGGTACAACACCGAGCCGAGCCCGGCCTGCGGGTGAAGCGGGTAGAAGGCGTCCCAGGTCGTCACGCCGAGGTCCACAATAGGACCGTTATGGGGCTCCTCGTTCCAGTATCCCTGCCCGGCATAGACGAGGATCTGGTGATCCCCGATGCGCTTCTTCAGCTCGGCAACGAACGCCGTGAGAGTCGCCATCGTGGGGCTTAGCGACGGGAAGTTGGGGTAGGCTTCGTAGTCCACCATGACCAGCTTGCCCGTCACGTCGCCCACGGTGTCCAGGAACAGGTCCACCTGCGCCTTGGCGGGCGTCTCGACTATGTAGTGGTACGCCCCGGTTAGCATCCCCGCGCTCTGGGCGGCGTGGATCTGCGGCCCGTAGGACGGGTTGAGGTAGTGCGTACCGTCACGGTATGGGCCTTCCGAAGCCTTCACGACGCAGAACTCGTAGCCTTCTCGCGCCACCTGTGCGAGGTCGATCCCCTGTTGGAAGTTGCTTATGTCCACCCCATGAATCGGCTGATCCTTGCTCACGCGCGCTCCTTTCCTTTGGTGCTGTCCACTTTCCACAGTAACACCGGACGATGAATTCCGAATGAATTAGGTTCATTTGAAGGAAAATTTATTGGGGGGAAATTTCTCTACTCTTCTGCTTTGGTTCGTGATGCGCTGGCCATCGTCATGATGCTTAGTGTTCCTCGCCAAAGCTCAGTTCCTCAACCTCGTCAGCGATGGCCAGAAGATCTTCTACCCTTACATTATCCATTCGCTGGTAACGTCCCCCTATCTTTATGATGGCGAGCGTAGGCACCCGACGGAACAGTTGCACCCAATCCCACTCTTCTTGAGGGGTAACCAATGGTCTCCGGTCAAAAGCATCAAACACCACCAAGTGGGGCCTGAAGCGTAGCGCCTCCGACGTCATCTCTCGGCGCTCGACCGAGCGCACCCGGAAGTGCGGACGGCACCGCTCGAAGGCGGAGACGATCTCCTCGCAATAGGTAGGATCATCCAAGGCGAAAAGCACGCGCGCGAAACCTCGCCATTACTCGCCATTAAATCCTGGCTCTCCCCAGCTTTTGGTGATTGGGGTTCGCTAACGCCGCTCGACACCCAATGACCTTGCCAGCGCCCCCGCCGACGTTGCGAAGAAGCTCAGAGAAGACACCGCCGGGACAAACTAGGACGAGATTTCCCGAGGGATCGGGACGCTGGTCCCATGACGGTGGGACACCCCCCCTCCTAAGATTTCTCCTTAGTAGAAAAGCGTAAAGGAGAAGAAATGACCGACAGCCTTAACGGTACAAGCCTCGAGGGGTTACGCGCGCAGCTCGACGAGATCGACGAACGACTGCTGCGTTTGGTCCGCGAACGCATCGAGCTGATCGTTCGAATCGCCGAATACAAGCGGGAGCACGACGTGCCCATGATGCAACCGCACCGAGTCGACGCGAAGTACGAGCGCGCCACTGCTTTCGCGGTCGAGAATGGCCTCGGCCCCGCGTACCTGCGACGGCTGTACGAGGTCATCATCGAGGAGAGTTGCAGGGTCGAGGACGAGGTGATCGGCGTGCCTGACGGCCAGAGAGACAATGCCCGGTAGCGGCATCCAGGAGGCGCGAGTATGAGAACATTGCTGATCGACAACTACGACTCTTTTACCTATAACCTGTACCAGCTACTCGGCGAGGTGACCGGGGAGGCGCCCGTGGTCATGCGCAACGACGCGGACGGCTGGGCCGATCTGTCTCTAGACGACTTCGACAACGTTGTAGTCTCGCCCGGGCCGGGACACCCCGAGCGGCCGCGCGACTTCGGCGAGAGCGCCCGTGCCATCCTCGAGAGCAAGGTTCCCGTTCTGGGGGTCTGCCTTGGCCACCAGGGCATCTGCCATCTGTTCGGTGGCAAGGTCGATCTCGCGCCGGAAGCCCATGCACGGGCGGGTGTGCCAGGTCCACCACACCGAGCAGGACGTCTTAGCCGGCATCCCCTCGCCCTTTTCAGTGGTGCGCTACCATTCACTTGCTGCCACGGAGCTTCCCGACGCCCTCGAGCCGCTAGCCTGGACTTCGGATGGCGTCCTCATGGCCCTGCGCCATCGGTCGAGACCACTCTGGGGGGTCCAGTTCCATCCGGAGTCGATCTGCACGGAATACGGCCGACGTCTCATCGAGAATTTCCAAACCTTGACCGAACGTCACACGAGGCAGCCCAAAGTGGCACGGCGGTCCCGGCCGGCGTCTATCCAGCGGCCGAGACCGATACCCGTACCGGCGCGGACGTCTCGTTACACCCTTCAGGTGCGCAAGGTGCCGCTCCTGCCCGACGCCGAGCGCACGTACGCCCGACTCTTCGCGGCGGCGCCGCACAGCTTCTGGTTGGACAGCAGCGCCGCGATTCCGGGCCTGTCGCGCTTCTCGTTCATGGGCGATGGCTCGGGCCCACGCGCCGAGTTTGTTAC
>JAWWQA010000429.1:0-5313 GCA_033854695.1 Rubrobacteraceae bacterium | reverse complement strand
AACCTACGCGGCGCACATAACCCACTGTCCTGCGTGTGGCAGGCGGCTAGAGCGCACGAGTCTCAAGGCAGTGGGACGCTTACTAGACCAAGCGTAGACGTTTCCCCAAACGGGGTCCTAGTGAGGGGTTCCGGTCCTCTTCGTTGTGCTCATTCAGGATATCGTGTAAGGAGAACGGTAAGGGCCGCGGCTTCTAGCAGCTCCGGCCCTCACGTATGTCGCATAGGTGTTGATAGCTATCGACATCTGGATCGTTGGTCTTAGCTTACCGGCTCGCGAGTTTACAGACGACGTTGCCGTCAACCACAGAA
The DNA here is from genome assembly GCA_033854695.1 of Rubrobacteraceae bacterium. Classification (GTDB taxonomy): domain Bacteria; phylum Actinomycetota; class Rubrobacteria; order Rubrobacterales; family Rubrobacteraceae; genus Rubrobacter_F. The sequence goes on along the minus strand of JAWWQA010000429.1, from coordinate 5,002 downwards.
ATGGTACCGTGCCAATAGATACAGGTAGAGAAGCTAACGCCCTCACCCCTCGAAAGCCCACCAACCGGGCCTGCTAAGGCGGGGACGGCGGAAGCTGCCAGCAACGCGGCCATGATCACGGCTACCTTCTTGTGCGTCGTGCATGAGATAGTGGATGCAGTGGCAAGTACGTGCTTGTCCGCGCTATTTTATACTTATCCTATGACCAAACCGACGCACACTATCAGGATCAAGCGTCTCCACGAACCAGGGGAAGATATAGACCTCGAAAACACGCCGCCTGCAGAACGCCTCTCCATAATGTGGCAGCTCACGCTGGATGTCTGGTCTTTCAAGGGAGAAGCGCTTGCTGAACCCCGACTATCGAGACATATTGTCCGCCTTTACCGAAGAAAGCGTTGAGTATTTGCTAGTCGGCGCGTATGCGCTCGCGGTACACGGTCACGTGAGGGCTACCGGAGACATCGACCTCTGGGTAAGGCGCAGCAGAGATAACGCGGCATGCGTCATGGCCGCTCTGGCACGTTTCGGAGCTTCGTTGCACGAGATAGAGGAGAGAGATTTCTAGACGCCCGGCATCGTGTTCCAGATCGGCGTCGCACTCCGACGCATCGACATACTTACGACCATAGACGCGGTAGATTTTGAAGCAGCATGGTTAGAGCGAGAAGAGGTAGAAGTGGTGGGGTTGAGGGTACCGATGATCAGTCGTCGTCATCTACTACAAAACAAGCGAGCCACTGGCCGGCCAAAGGATAAAGCAGACGCGATATAGCTGGAAGAAGAGGAGTGAAGTGGTGGCGGACGGCGCGGTCATTGAAGATTCCGGACGATAAGTACGGACCGAGTTGTTTGATCTTCCAGAACAGCCAAGCAAGGTGATAGAAACGCCCGTGTACGAATACAGCAAGTAGATGAGAACTTACTTCCAAGCAGCAGCGCTTCTACACCATAGAGCCGCCATCGCTGTTTACGCAGCGGACTTCGCCTCTAATGCCCGTAGGATCTCTTCCCCATAGCGGTCTAGGGTCTCCTCCACCGCGTCGTGCACGAGGTAGATGTTGAACTGGTCTACGCCATGCCTTTGAGCTGAGTAAGCTTCGCGACGCGATCCTCGACAGCCCCGAACTTGTTCGCGACATCAGGGCACCGTAAACTACGAGGTGAAGATGGACTCCGAACCAGCCCAAAACGAATGCCCACGTTATCCAGGTTCTACGGGATCGTCGTCTTCAGAGAAATTGGGAGCTGGCAAGAGAACGAAAACCACTCGAGCCGATACCATCGTTAGCGTAGAGAAACCCCCGAATATGTTTTTGCACGGTACAGGTATTCGTCACATAGAAGGCTACAAACTGGAGGTAACGTCTAACAACGGCGCCGTGAAAGAAGTAGATCTAGAGGACGAACTCTACGGCGAAGTCTTCGAGCCAGTAGGAGACATCGAGCTATTCAAGCAAGTGGCGATCAACGAGGAGACCAACACATTAGAGTGGCCGAATGGTGCGGACTTCACGCCGGAGTTCTTAATGGAGATCAACGGCGATAGGCGTTGAACCGGGCATTCATCTCCCTGGCGGTGAGTCCGGAAGGCTCGATCACTATTGCCACCGCAAGCGTGCCGGCAGGTTTCGAGATCGGATTCGGACGAAGTCCCGGGCGAACTTGAGCGCAGAAGTAACATAGAGGAGGTCTTATGAATCGTGAGTTCAGCGTCGTCATCGAGCGTGATACTGAAGGCTACTACGTAGCTTCGGTGCCTGCGCTGCGCGGCTGCTACACACAGGCGAAGTCTCTCGATGAGCTAATGGAGCGTATTCGCGAAGCTATCGAACTCTGTCTGGAGGTGGAGGGGGATGAAGCCGAACCTCTTGACTTTGTGGGTGTGCAGAGGATCGCGATCACCGGGTGACCCGGCTGCCCCGCGTCACTGGTTCGGAGCTACTTCGGGCGCTTGGTAAGGTCGGCTTCCAGGTGGTGCGGGCCAAAGGCAGTCATCACTTTCTGCGGCACCACGATGGGCACGTGACTGTGATACCGGTGCATGCGGGAGAGACGATCGGTCCAGGTCTGATGTCCAAAATCTTGAGGGACACAGAGCTGTCCCGCGATGATCTCATCGCTCTCCTTTAGCCAGTGGCATCGCTCTCTACACTGCGGATTTCGCGCTTAAGGTCGGCAAGATCTCCTCTCCGTAGGCATCGAGTGTCTTCTCCATCGCGTCGTGTATGAGGTAAACGTTGAATCGGTCTACCCCACTTTCCTTAATCTGCGTCAGCTTCCGACGCGATCCTCGACAGTCCCGAACTTGTTCAGGATATACAGGCACCGTAAACTACGGAAGATGGACTCCGAACCAGCGCAAAATGTATGCCCACTATATCCAGGTTCTACGGAATCATCGTCTTCATGAACTATAACGACCACAACCCTCCTCACTTTCACGCGAGGTACCAGGATCAGGAAGTCATCATGGAGATAGAGACAGGCATTATAAGGGGCGCCATGTCGAAGCGGGCGTTACGTATGCTCTTCGAGTGGTCGGATGAGCACCAGGAAGAGCTTATGAGAAATTGGAACCTGACAAGAGAGCGCAAACCGCTTGAGCCGATACCGCCGCTGGCGTAGGAGTAACTAAACATGTTATTACACGTTACGAGCGTCCGCCGTACAGATAGCTACAAACTGGAAGTAGCATTCAACGACGGCACTGTTAAAGAAGTAGACCTGGAGGATGAGCTTTACGGTGAGGTCTTCGAGCCGCTCAGAGATGTCGAGTTCTTCGGTAAAGTAGAGGTCAACGAGGAGACAAACACGATAGAGTGGCCGAACGGGGCGGACTTCGCGCCAGAGTTCTTGCACGAGATAGGCAAAGAGGTAAAGCGAGCAGTATGAGCAGCTCTTCCTTTTGCCTAGCCCAGCCTGATATTGAGGTGAGAGTAGCAACCGAAATAAGAACTCGGGAAAAACCGAGGGCCAACTCAAGCCATCAGAGACGAGCCTCGTACAGTTGAGCGCCTACAGGGGATCATCCTGCGAAAGGTAGAACCGAAAGAGTGTGTCGGAACACTGGTATACGAGCACAACGAGTAGGAAGGCACCTTTGGACACTTCCTCTGTAGATGGCGGAACAGTTTTTAAGAGCGTGCCGACTTCTAGGCAGAACCCTCTGCTATCTATAAGAAAGTTTGCTGAGTACAGCAAACGCAGATTTAGGTGGGCTGGTACCAAGAGAAGCTTCACTAGATGGCTTGAATTAAGGGTTGAAAGGAAACTATTTAGGCCAGCGTACCATCGCAACGGTACGTCTTACTTCTCAACATACCAGGTCTGGCAAATCGACAGGTTGAGTAATGAAGACCTCGACTCAGAACAACCGGCTATTGTCCGTGAATTTGAGGTTATCCTCCAACTTCTAGTAAGAATTCAAGACTTCTATCTACCGGAGGTACGATCTGATCAAAGATTCGGCGAACACCATGATTACCATGGCAGCGCCGCGATAGGAGGAACCTACTTCTGTACAAAGACGCAGTACTTGCTTTCCGCCGTCCGCGAAGCTCGGCAACACGATATCGAGAGCGGCAACTTCAATCCAGCAGAGGTTGTTTCAACAGTGGGTTTAGACGCTTTGACAGTCATCGAGTGGGCAAGGCGTCTTGTGGCTTTTGCCGAAAGCATCGATCCGCTGTTGAATTGGCGTGAAGTGATTAGATACTTCCGCTATGGAAAACGTCAGCGCCTTAAGTTTGAAGCACTGCTTGCTCAGGACTATTATGAGATGGCTGAGCTACTGAAACTCTTTATTACCGATCTAGATTCTGGCTCGGATTTGGGCGACCTCGTAGATTGGACAGATCTTGCGCCGCGTGAGCATACGTCCAAGATTCCCCAATGGAAGGTTGAGAGGTATGGCGAAAGCCTTTCTCGTCCATATGAGATGCTAGAGTTTTTGAGCAACGAGTACGATCTCAATCCTAAACCACGCGCGGTAATCCTCACCGAAGGAGAAGAGTGGAAAGCTGTAAAGAAGCTCTACTCCTATTAATGGGTATAGTCCCGAATTGCTGGGGATGGAGTTCCGTTCCATTTCTGGAGAGGGGAACTTCTCGTTAGCGAACTGGCAGTACTTCATCGAATACATGCACGAAAAAGGCACTCTAGTTTACTTTCTGTTGGACAAGGAGGGCCGCACAGTCAACGAAGCTAAACGGCTACTCAAGAGACAACGGACTTTTGCATTCCCGGGGCTCAAGAAGGTCATACCCGCGAAGGACAGAATCCAAATTTGGGCTCAATCATTTGAAGAGTCTAACTTCACGGATGCAGAAATAAAGCGCGCCCTAGCTCGTCAAGGGATACAAGCGACTAGTCACCAAGTGGCAGCTGTCCGTACCGCAGCAAGAAAGAAGGGGTTAATCAACGCCCTCTTAGCTAACCTAGAAGTCAGTGTAGACAAGCCTCGCCTCGACATTGATCTTGCAGACGAGCTTATCTCACAGCGCCAGAAGCGTCCCAACGTCAAGTCTATCAGGCCAATCGAAAAGTTTGTCAAGCGAAGCGGCCATCTAATTATGCTGAACCATCAACCAGTCGGTCAAGACATCCAACGCTTGAACGTGGAAACCGGGCTTCTTGGCTAGAAGGCGCTCTCTAGCGTACTCTTAAGCCTCGGCATAATTTCCTCTCCGTAAGCATCGAGCGTCGCCTCCATCGCGTCGTGCATCAGGTAGATGTTGAACTGGTCCACGCCCATGTCCTTGAGCTGCGTGAGCTTCGCGATGTGGTCCTCGACTGTACCTAAAACACAGAAGTGGTCCACGATGTCGTCGGGGACAAAGTCGGTCGAGGGGTTGCCTGCTTTGCCGTGGTAGCTGTAGTCGTAACCCTCCTCGCGCATCCTGATGTAGTCGGTGAGCGCGTGCGGCACCTCACCGTCCTCCCCGTAGCGGGCGACGAGGTCGGCAACGTGGTTACCGACCATCCCACCAAACCACCGGCA
>JAWWQA010000428.1:0-2677 GCA_033854695.1 Rubrobacteraceae bacterium | reverse complement strand
CGGACTCGTGCTCTCGGGGCGCAACGTGCCCGCCTACCTTGAACGGATGGACTTCTTCCGTAACTTCAGCGATCGGGTAAAGACTAACGTGGACCTGGCGGCTCTGGAGGAGCGGCGGCGGGGCAACCCGGGAACTTTACAGGAACTTGTCAACTTTCACTCCGAAGAGGAGATCCCCAGCATCATAAACCGCATTTCGGAGATTCTGGAGAACAAGGACTACCGCCTGCGAGAGCGAGTCGCTATCTGCGCCACGCTCTCGGAGATCTGCGCGAACGCCGTAGAGCACGGCCGCTCTCCCTTCGGTGCCTACGCCGCCGTCCAGGCTTACCAGCATATCGTGAGCGGACGCCACAGCGGCTCGAGCCGCGAGCGCCGCGGTGAGGAGGTGCTCGTCGCCATCGCCGACGGCGGGGTCGGTGTCCGCACGACCTTGTCACGCAACCCGAAGTACGTCGAACACATGGCTTCGGACAACGATGCTATACGCCACGCTTTGAAGATGGGAGTATCGGGGACAGGCGAAGTCGGGCGAGGCGGTGGCCTCGCAGTGGTCGGACAGATCGCCGCCCGCGCCAGCGGCTCCCTCTCTCTTCGCTCTGGCTCTGGCCGCGTCACCTACTATGGCGACCGCACCAACTCCCGTAACGTCCCCGCCTTCCCCGGCACCTTCGTCCGCGTCTCACTGCCGAGGAAAGCCGTCAAAGACCAAACCCCACCAACTGGCAAGAATTAGCGAATTAATGGCTAAAAGCCCAAAAGTGCTATTGCTTTCGCAGGGCGCAGCGCGTATAATCCCATCAAATGGTTTCACTGAAGACAGTGAGAATAGAGCCGATGGCTGAGGAGCGGGCGCGTGAGATCTACGACGTGGCCTCGGGCGAGGCTGGCGGCAAGCTGATGGTGACTCGGGGAACGGGTCGTCGGGTGCGGGAGGCACTCGGGGAGCTTCTCGAGGGGTTGCCGGGCGGCGGTGTGTTGTACGTGGACACTCGGGGTGTGGAGCTGATGGACTACTCCTTTGCGGACGAGGCGTTGGGGATACTGGTCTCGAGGGTCGCGGCGGGAGAGTACGGCGACAGGCACGTGGTGCTGGTCGAGGAGGACCGGGAGCTCTTGGAGAACATCGAAGCGTCCTTGCGACAGCGGGATCTTGCTATGGTCCGGGTGGACGAGCCCGACACCGTCCCGAAGATAGTGGGAGAGGTGCCGGAGCACCTGGTCGAGACGCTGCGTGTGATCTACGAGGTGGGCTCTATCACGAACGCCGACCTGGCTGCCAGGCTCGGCCTCAACCATACCGCCTGCAACAACCGCGCTACGCGTCTTCTGAAGCTCGGCCTTATACACCGCAGCAAGAATACAGCCGCTCCCGGAGGCCGCCAGTATTCCTACGAGGGAATCGCCTGATGCTCTTTTTTATAGTTAGTCTCACTTATTTCAGTGAAGATAGTAGTATCGGTGCATTAGTGCCGGAGGAGGTATAGCGTGATACGTGAAGAGTACATGATCGAACACGGGGGCCGCAGGTTCGTTTTGTACGCGGGTCTGTTGGAAGAGGCTCACGCGCGGGGTTTGAGGAGCATCGAGACGGAGCTCTTGCAGGTGCCTAATCTCGAGAACGGCGAGGTTGCCATAGCAAAGGCTGTGGTGAGGACCGAGGAGGGCAAGTTCAGCGGTATTGGTGACGCGAGCCCCGGGAACGTTTCGGGGGCAATCGTTCTGCACATCATCCGGATGGCGGAGACGCGGGCGAAGGCACGTGCTTTGCGGGATGCGATCAACGTCGGGGTCACTGCTTACGAGGAGCTCGGGGACGAGCCTGAGGAGGCCGCCCTCCCGGCGCGGAGCCAGGCGGAGCAGTCGCAGGCCCAGGAGTCGGCTCCACGGATGCCGCGGGAGGACAATAAGAACGAGTTGCCGGCGACGCGCAAGCAGCTCAACTATCTGGAGGCCTTGGTCGCGGACGCTGTCGAGAATGGGTTGCCGAAGTTCGAGGAGATGGTCGGCAAGCCGATCTCCGAGCTCAGCCGGGGTGAGGCGAGCGAGTGGATCAGCCGCCTCTCTGGGAAGGCCGCGTAATGGTACGTCTCTGGGTTGCCGCTCTGGGCGAAGAGGCGTTCTACGAGGCGGACCTCCCCTCCTGCTGCAGGCGGAGTGCGAGAAGCCTAGACGATTCTTTCGAATGTCCGGCGTGCGGGGCGGCGTGGCAGGCACCACTTGCTGCGGAGCCCGAGGAGTGTGCGTTCACCGAGCGCGCAAGCGACAGGCAGCGGAAGGGGGCGGCGTGATGGCCGGGAAGATCAGGAAGATAAAAGAAGCCTTGAGGCCGGACACGACGCTCGTCCAGGTGGGGGAGCCGGAGGCCGAGATCTATGTTGGAGCTCTCCCGCTGTGCTGCCTACGCTCGTTCAAGGGGGCGGTTGTGGAGGGGGGCGACCGGCGACTTCTGGAGCTGCAGTGCTCATGCGAACGGAACTGGCACGTCACGAGCAGCCTCGACGAGCTGGTCTTAACACGATTCGTGACGCACGGAGGGCCGCGGGTTAGTGGAACCTATCCGGCAGCGTAGCAGTTTGAAAGCAGTCAGCAATCAGCTTTCAGCTATCAACAAGGTTGCGAGGGGCAGAAGTCGGTGGATGAGGCGATACGGTGATTTTGATGGAAGAGATTGGCT
>JAWWQA010000427.1:0-2718 GCA_033854695.1 Rubrobacteraceae bacterium | reverse complement strand
CTCTATCTCCTCTATGAGCTCATTGTAGGAGTCGATAAACTTCTGCACGCCCTCCTTCTCCAGCACCTCGACTACGTCGTCGTAGTCCACGCCGGCCTCCTTTAGCTCCTCGAAGAGCTTGTGGGCCTCGTCAATACCTTCCTCGAGCGTCGGCCGGACCTCGGCGTGGTCTATCGTCACCTTGAGGGTCGAGAGGGGCATGGTGTTGACCGTCTCGGGGCCGATGAGGTTGTCCACGTAGATGGTGTCCTTGTACTCCGGGTTCTTGGTCGAAGTCGAGGCCCACAGCGGCCGCTGCTTCCTGGCCCCCCTGGACTCCAAAGACTCCCACTCGGGACCACTGAAGATCCTCTTGAACTCCTGGTAGGCGATCTTGGCGTTGGCTATAGCAAGTCTGCCTTTGAGATCCTCGCGCCCGATCTCATCGAGCCTCTTGTCCGTCTCGGTGTCCACCCTGCTGACGAAGAAGCTCGCCACGCTCGCCACCTTCGAGGGGTCCCCTCCGCCTTCCACGAGTCTTTTGAGGCCCAGGATGTAGGCTTCCGCCACGGCCCGGTAGCGTTCGAGCGAGAAGATCAGGGTGACGTTCACCGAGATTCCGGCCGCGATGGACTCCTCGATCGCCGGCAGGCCATCCCGCGTGGCCGGGATCTTGACGAGCAGGTTCGGCCGGTCGGCCATCTCCCACAGAAGCTTCGCGCGCGCGATGGTCCCCTCCGTGTCGAAGGCCAGCTCCGGCGCGACCTCCAGAGACACATAGCCATCCTTGTACTCTGTTTGCTCGTAAACGGGCATAAAGATATCGCAGGCGTCCTGAATGTCGCGCACCGCGATATGGCGAAAGATCTCCCTCGCATCATCCGTCTTTTCGGCCAGTTCCTGGAGCTCTTCGTCGTAGAGCCCGCTCCGGGCGATGGCCTGCTGGAAGATGGTGGGGTTCGAGGTCACACCGAGCACCCCATCCTCCATCATCTGCTGCAGGTTCCCGTTCTGGATGTCGTCGCGCGAGAGCGAGTCCACCCAGACGCTCTGCCCGATCTCTTGCAGCTTCCGTAGCCGTTCGTTCACGGCCGCCACCTCCTCATTCGCTCTTCTCGGCCTTGCAGAGCAGCTCCATCGCCTCTCGCGCCACAGCCTGGAGGGTAAAGCCGAACTTCTCTTGCAGCTCCTTCAGCGGCACCGAAGCCCCGAAGGTCCTCATGCCGATGGTCTGCCCGCCCAATCCGACATACTTCCTCCAGCCAAGCGTGGAAGCCTGCTCCACCGAAACGCGCGCGGTGACGTCGGCGGGGATGACGCTCTCGCGGTACTCCTTGCTCTGTTGCTCGAAGATCTCCCACGAAGGCATGCTTACCACGCGGGCTTTTATCCCTTCTGCCGTGAGCTGCTCGTAGGCGTCGAGGCATAGGTGCACCTCGCTGCCGGTCCCCAGCAACAGGACCTCCGGCGCCCCGTCTTCCGCGTCGGCCAGGACGTAGGCGCCCTTCTCGACGCCCGATGCCGGGGCGTACGGCCAGCTCAGGGTACTGGCGCCGGTAGTCTTCGAGCTTGACCATCCAGACCTCGCGCAGGTCGTGCCCGCGCTTGCCCATATCGTCGCGGAAGTTGGTCACGACTTCCTCGGGCACCAGGAACTTGGCGTCTTCGGGCCAGCCGTAGACTCGCTTGGTCTCCCGGATCTCGTCCTCCCCCAGAGGTTCGCCGTGGGCTCCGCTGGTGTCCTGCTTGCTGGGCGCTCCGTAGGCGATGTGGCTGTCCATGACGATCAAGGTCGGCCTGTCGTACGTGTTCTTGAAGACCTGGAAGGCGCGCTCGAGCATCTCCAGGTCGTTGGCGTCGCCCACCCTGGTGACGTTCCAACCGATGAAGCGCGTGGCCACATCTTCCGAGAAAGCCAGGGACGTGTTGCCCTCGATAGTGATGCGGTTGTTGTCGTAGATCCAGCACAAGTTGGAGAGCTCGAGGTGGCCGGCGAGCGAAGCCGCCTCGCCGGAGATGCCTTCCATCAGGTCGCCGTCGCCGCACAGGGTGTAGACGTCGTAGTCGAACATCTCGAAGCCGGGGCGGTTGAAGTAGCTGGCCATCCACTCTCCGGCGATGGCCATCCCGACGCTCGTCGCCACGCCCTGGCCGAGAGGATCGGTCGTCGTCTCGACACCGGCTGTCCAGCGGTATTCCGGGTGGCCGGGGCACTTGCTGTCGAGCTGCCGGAAGTTCTTTATGTCCTCAAGCGTCACCGATGGCTCGCCCAGCACCTCGTAGTCAGGGTCTACGGACTTCACACCGGTCAGGTGCACCATCGAGTAGAGCAGCATCGAGGCGTGCCCGACTGACAGGACGAACCGGTCGCGGTTGGGCCAGATGGGGTCCTCCGGGTCGTACCGCAGGAGCCGCTGCCACAGGCAGTAGACCACCGGCGCCAGGGCCATCGGCGTCCCCGGGTGTCCGGAGTTCGCCGCCTGGACCACGTCCATCGAGAGGGTCCGAATGGTGTTTATGGAGAGCTGATCCACGCTCTTTTGAGTCTTGAGATCCAAGTTGCCTCCTAATCTATTGCTCCGGGGCTCGAATCGGTTCTCCTTCTGCCACCGTTCAGAGAATCAGGAATCCGGAGGCGTAAATCTGAATTCGGTTAGCCAGCTTCGGGCGCCGGGAGCGCCGCACAGGGCCGGACCCAGACGGACAGCCCGCCTTATACCTGTGCTCCCTAGCTCTGGG
>JAWWQA010000426.1:0-3533 GCA_033854695.1 Rubrobacteraceae bacterium | reverse complement strand
ATGGGGATCGAGGTCGAGGTGACGGGCGAAGGCCAGCCTGTGCTACTGCTCCACGGCTTCCCTGACTCCGGGCGTCTGTGGCGCGACCAGGTCCCGGCGCTGGCCGGGGCTGGGTTCCGGGTCATCGTCCCAGACCTCCGCGGCTATGGTGCATCAGACAAGCCAGAAGGGACTGAGCCGTATGGCATACACTTCCTCGTCGGTGACGTCCTAGGGGTGGTGGACCATCTCGGTGTTGAGCACGTACACGTCATTGGCCACGATTGGGGTGCAGCGCTGGCATGGGCGATAGGGTCGCGGGTGCCCGACCGGATTGACCATCTAGTAGCTCTCTCCGTAGGCCATCCTTCGTCATTCCGTGACGCCGTACTCAAGCAGCGGGAGAAATCCTGGTACATGCTGCTCTTCCAGTTCCGAGAGATCTCCGAACAGTGGTTGTCCAACGACGGGTGGACGAACTTCCGGGCCTGGGCCCAGCACCCAGATGCAGACCCTCGTACGATCCCAGAGTGTTGTACCACCTGATGTCCGCATAGCCGGCCAGAGCCAACCCGCACCCCGGCGTTTGGTGTTCCTGACGGGCATCGCCTTAAGCTGTCTAGGGCTTCTTGGTAAGGGCATCTGTTGCGGTCCGCCTCCATCACCTCTTCTGCCAGGTGCAAGGCCACCTCCTCAATCAGCGCCGTGTGGAAGCGCACAGCACGGTTGAACTGAGAGCGCTCGGGCAAGGTGAGGAAGGTGTCTCCACGTCGAGCATGAGGAGTCGGTTCCTTTCCTTTTGGGATCGGTATTAGGCAAGCCGACTCTAATCCGCGAACACCTTCCCCTCAAATTTCCAACGGATAATTCACAAGCGTTTAAGGGTTGCGCAGTTTCGCTATAATTCCCCATGAGTGCCAGCTCGTACCAGAGGCACCGGGGAAAGGAGAAGGGAAATGGCGGACCAGACTATAGAGCGTCCGGGTGCAGGCGAGCACGGCCATCTGCAACACAGTCTGAAGAGGCGTCACATGACCATGATCGCCCTCGGGGGGGTCATCGGTGCAGGGCTTTTCATCGGGAGCGGCGCGATCCTGAATCAAGCAGGGCCTGCGGCGTTCATCACGTATGCGCTTACAGGAATCATTCTGATACTGATCATGCGAATGCTCGGGGAGATGGCCGTGGCCAGCCCCTCGGTCGGCTCGTTCTCTGACTACTCCCGGATGGCTTTGGGCAACTGGGCTGGGTTCGCTATCGGCTGGCTTTACTGGTACTTCTGGGTGATCGTAGTCGGGGTCGAGGCCATCGCCGGGGCCGGGATCTTGAGGCTGTGGATCTCGAGCGTGCCACTGTGGTTGCTCGCCCTGGTGCTTATCGTGCTTCTCACCTTGACGAACCTCTACTCCGTCCGCTCCTATGGTGAGTTCGAGTTCTGGTTCGCCTCCATAAAAGTGGTGGCAATCGTCGCCTTCCTCTTCTTGGGTGTTCTGTATGTGCTAGGCCTGTGGCCTACAGAGACACCTGGCTTCTCCAACCTCTACGCCAATGGCGGCTTCGCACCCAACGGTGCTTTGGCGGTCTTTACCGGTATTGTTACCGTGATCTTCGCGTTCGTCGGGGCGGAGATAGTGACTATCGCCGCTGCCGAGTCCGTCGAGCCGGAGGAAGGCGTGGCCCGGGCAACGAACCAAGTTATCTGGAGAGTCTTGGTCTTCTACGTCTTCGGCGTGTTTCTTGTTGCGGCGGCGGTGCAATGGGACTACCCATTCGTTACCGGGAGCCCCGACAATCCCGGGGTCTTCGAAAGCCCGTTCGCTGTCGCGCTGGGGAACATGGGCATCCCGGCGGCCTCGATGATCATGAACTTCGTAGTCCTGACCGCCGTGCTCTCAGTTCTCAACTCGTGTCTGTACACCACCTCCCGGATGCTCTTCGCTCTCACGTGGCACAACGACGCGCCAGGCTTTTTCACCTATACCACTAGCCGCGGTGTGCCAATCTGGGCCATTCTGGCCGGAACGATCGTCGGCTACGTCTCCGTACTCCTGGCGTTCTTCTTCCCGGACACAGTATTCTTGTTCCTATTAAACTCCTCGGGGGCCGTAGCCCTCTTCGTATACCTCCTGATTGCCATCTCCGAGCTCCGGATGCGTCGTCGTCTGGAGAGCGAAGCGCCCGATAGGCTCCGGTTGAAGATGTGGCTTTACCCGTACCTGACATACTTCGCCATCTTCTGCATGCTGGCGGTGCTTGTCTCCATGGCTTTTGTCTCTTCTGATGCACGGTCCCAGCTATTCGCGACGCTCATCAGCGTTGTGGCGATCCTTGTGGCCTATGTGCTTCGCCGCCGCTACGGACCTCCAGAGAAGCCTGCTGAACAAGCCCTCTGGGAGTGAAAAGACCTCTTGACCCACGACAGCCCTCCGCCGTGTGGCAGCCGATAACTTCAGTAACCACGATAACCTCGCAGAGCACTCGTTGATTCGGAGAGGTTCGCCGCAAAGGGCTGCTATGCGGCAGATGGGCCTAATGGTGTCTTCGAAGAGCGTATTTGCGCCTGCCTCCACGATCGCTATCTCTACGAACTGCACGGGGGGAGTTAGGCCGGTGGTCTCAGAGTCGAGCACGCAGAACTCTCCTGATTTAAGAAGGCCTCTGGGCTACGTCACCGAGCTGGCGCGGTCTACCTTAAGGCTTGAGATCGTGAGCCCTCATATTTATCCGCGCATTGTACGCAGAGGCCGGGGTTACCGATAGTAGACGCGGTGTGGAGGAACCACCGAGCCAGAGCTAGCGTGGCGTACCTTACGTCGGCACTACCCTTTTAGTAAAGGATCGTATTTGATCGTCACAACCGTCACGGTTGTCATACCTCTTGTATTTGCAGGGGTTTTTGTGACAGTCCTCGTCGATGGAGGCAGAAGGACTGTCACATTATTGTCACAGACGAGAAAACTCTATTTTGCAGGCCTTTCTCGTCTGTGTGACGGTCTTTTGTGGCCGTTTTCTACTGGGTAGTGATTAGCAAGAGTGTGCGATCGTAGGGTTAATCAACCGCCAAGGCCACGATGCCCACAACCATAAGCCCGGAGGCAGCAAGGCGCCGCCTTAGGCCGCCTTCTGCGAGCAGCCGACCACCCATAACTGTTCCAATGAGTATGCTGACCTCTCGGGCGGGTGCTATTTGGCTCACTGGGCTGAAGACTAGCGCCGTGAGGATGAGAATATAGGAGAGAGGACTCAAGACGGCTACACCCAAAGCTGCCTGCCGGTGGCCCCGCCAAGTCGCCCAGACTTCGTCTTTGTCCCGCAGCGCTACCGGCGAGAGCAGGAGAGTCTCCACCAGTAGAGACCCCCAATAGTAGAGGACCGGCGAGAGCGAGAGATTGCTGACAGCGTACTTGTCCCACAGAGTGTAAGAGGCTATGAAGATGCCGGTCAAAAGACCGAAGGCTATACCTAACCGCTTCTTCTTCGCAGAGCCCTCGTTATCATCGCTGGGCTCCCACGCCAAAAGGAGCACGCCGCCCACAATCAGGAGTATGCCCACT
>JAWWQA010000425.1:0-3294 GCA_033854695.1 Rubrobacteraceae bacterium | reverse complement strand
AACCACTCAATTGTGGCGTCATCGCTGAGGTGAAACGCTGCCCACGCGTCAAAAACCATGTCCTCGAGCCGGCCGCGTTTTCGGCGGACGATGCGCTCGCCGGTGGATTGTCGAACGAACATCCGCCCGTTGCGCCACACGAAATCGGCTAGTGGATTGGTTAGCCTACGCCACTCCCGACGCGACATGGAGTTGATGCGGTTCTCGAGCTCGAAGCGCGCGGGCACCTTTTCTACGTCTTCCCGTCTAAGATGAGTTGCTCGGGACTGACCTCCAAAGCGTTTGCCAGCTTGCGGATGGTGGATACGTGTGGGTCTGCTTGATTCTTCTCTTTTGGAATTACCCCGAAGTGGCGGACAATTTCTAGTTACGCCACCGCAACCTCCTCCATTGTAGCTTGCTCGTAGTCAGTAGGGCTCAAGTAGCCCAACGAAGAGTGGCGCCTCTGGCGGTTGTACGACCCATCAAGTCAATACCCCACTAAATGATTCAGACCAGCCGGTCCTCGCCGAGGAGATCGAGGTTATTGATCCAACCCACCCGCTCTTCGGGCGCCGTTTCGAGATTCTATCCGTCCACGACTCTCCTAGTTCGGTAGGTCACGTCCTCGTCTCCTACTGTGACTACTTCGCCCTGCGTATCGCACTGCAATCCACCAATCTTCTTGCACCGTCTCCACGACGACCATCATCTCCGGCTACTAAGCTGACCTCGCAGGCTGTAACTGAGCTAGCCCAGCTAGCCGACCAATGCGAGGCGCTCCATGTCAAACCGACCCAGGGACATCTGGGGAAGCCTCTCCCCCCAGATCCAAGCCCAGATCATGGAAGAGATGTCCACCATCCTTATGGAGGTGATCGATGAGAAGCTCCGGTCTGGTGACACCCCAACATCTGGCACGCAAGGCCGTGATCTACGTCCGCCAGTCAACCCCGCACCAGGTACTTGCCAACCAGGAGAGCCTCAAGCTGCAGTACGCCCTCAAAAAGCGCGCTATTGAGCTCGGCTGGTGTGTCGATGATGTCGAGATTATCGACGCCGATTCTCTGGGATTTACAGGTTCGGAGGCCCAACATCGCGAAGGGTTCAAGGAACTGACCGCCCAGGTCACCCTCGGGCAGATCGGTATCGTCCTCTCCTCTGAGGTAACGCGCCTCTCACGCAACTGCTCGGACTGGTATCCGCTACTAGACATCTGTGGCTACAAGGGATGCCTGATCGCTGATCACGACGGCGTCTACGATCCGGCCACCATAAACGGCCGGCTGGTTTTGGGGCTGAAGGGGACACTCTCGGAGATGGAGTTGCACACTATCTGCTCTCGGATGAGAGCCGGGATTGTCAACAAGGCCGAGCGTGGGGAGTTGGCACTCCAGCTCCCCACCGGGCTCGTGCGCGACGAACACGGAATCGTCCACAAGGACCCCAACCTGGAGGTTCAGGACCGCATCTCCCTTGTCTTCGAAAGCTTCCTGAAACTGCACACTGCAGGCAAAGTGCTCCGGTTTCTCAACACCAATGAGCTGCTTTTGCCGCGCCGCGACTGCTTTGGGGACCTCCTCTGGAAGAAACCGACGATCGAGACCATCACCTCTATCCTGAAGAATCCCGCCTATGCGGGAGCGTTTGTCTATGGCAGGAACAGCCACACTACGACGCGCGGCCCGCAAGGCAGTGTCGTGAGAGTCAAGCGGCTGCCCATGGAACAGTGGAAAATAGTGGTGAAGGATAAGTATCCTGCCTACGTAGGGTGGGAGACCTTCGAGAGGATCCAACAGATGCTGCAGGACAACCACGCCGAGTACGAGCGCAACATGACTCGCGGCGTTCCAAGGGCGGGCAAGGCGCTTTTGGCCGGGCTGCTCTACTGCGGCGAGTGTGCTCACAAGATGATGGTCCGCTACTCGGGAGCAACACGTTACCTGTGCAGTTTCTTTCATCAGCAGCACGGTGCTCCGTTTTGCCAGAACCTCCCTGCCAACCCGGTGGACGCGGCAGTGGTAGAAGCATTCTTCGAGGCGCTCTCCCCGGTGGAGCTCGACCTCTACGAAAAGGCGATGGCGGCACGAGAGAAGATGGCCGATGATGCGGAGCATGCCCGCCAGCAGCAGCTGCAACGTCTTCGCTACCAGGCAGAACTTGCGAGGAGGCGCTTCGAGCGGTGCGATCCGGACAACCGCCTCGTAGCCGCGGAGCTGGAGCGGAGATGGGAGGCTGCCCTGCGCGAACTAAGACAAGCCGAGGAGAGCGAGGCCGCCGAGTGGCACGCCAAACAGCACAAAGACGAATTCATCCCTGCTGAGCTGAGGGAGGAGCTGAAGGCTACCTTTAAGGACATCGGCCAGAGACTACCCGAGATTTGGGATAAGGACCGTATCTCTCAGCAACAGAAAAAAGCTTTGGTGCGCTGCCTGATCGAGAAGATCATAGTCCGTCGGATCGCCCCCGACCTGATCCTGACGCGCATCGTGTGGAAGGGTGGACAAACCACGACGTTTGAGGTTCCCACCACGGTCGGCTCGTTCGCCGAGCTGTCCGGGGCCCAGGAGATGGAGAGGCTGGTTGTGAAGCTCTTTAAGGAGGGCAACACCGACACAGAGATCGCCCGGCGCCTGACGGAGATGGGCCACCGCTCCCCGCAGAAGAAGAAGTACGTAGTTCGGAGCACGGTTCAGAGCATCCGCCACAGGCATGGACTGCTTTGGGGAGGGAGGGTGAAGGGCGCCTCACGCGCACACAATGTCCCCGGCTACTTCACTGTTTCTCAGGTAGCGCGAAAGATCGAAGTACCAAACCCCTGGGTGTATGCTCGTATCTACAATGGGACTATCCAGATCACCAAAGACACTGGGACGGGACTCTATCTGTTCCCCGGCGATCCGGCCACGGTCGAGGGGTTTCGGAAACTCAAGGAAGGTAAGGTTCAAAAACTTCGATTCTAGAAGGGGCATCAACATGTACGATCGTAGAAAGCCTCCAAATACTCGAAGATAGCCGTCTTGGCAACCTTCCTGCTTGGAAACCGCGATCTACTCACCAACTACTCCGTCTTCAGCGTCGCCACGAAAGATTCCGAGACGGCGTTGTCTAGAGCAGAACCAACCCGGCCCATCGAAGGTATGATGCCAACTTCTTCGAGCCGCTTGCCAAATGAGAGGGCTGTGTACTGAGCACCCTGGAAGCTCCTATGTTGTGTCAAGCAGCAATTTCTGCGCTTGTGACTAGGTCCGACGGTGGGGGCTTAAGCAGCTTGTAGAATTCGCGAGCAAGGTAGCGTTTGAGACAGCGGAGGAT
>JAWWQA010000424.1:0-2615 GCA_033854695.1 Rubrobacteraceae bacterium | reverse complement strand
CGCCGACCGCTTCGGCGAGGTGCCGCTCCTCATTGAGCACCGGCATGATCACTGACACCGCCGGCCAGCCGCGGTTTCCGGCGAGGGGTGTGTTAGGCGAGGGATTCATGACGGCGCAACGGTACTGTACGAACGCGAGGAACGCCGCAATGTAGGCAACACCTCGCACCTCGGGGAGGCGAGTCCGGCATGTCAGATGGCACCGGGGATGACACCGGTTCCGACCCCCAGGAGCGCTACTTCCGCCCTCGTCCCGGCGCTCCCTCCGGCGAGGACGAGGCCTCCCGGCCCGAGGGCGTCGCGGTCGGCGACGCGGAGTCCACGCACGTCAAGGTCGAACGACAGCCCCGCCGGGCCTACTCCCACGGCGCGCGCCGGCACCGCCGCGGCATCATGGCGACGGGAGCGATGTCCGCGTTCGTGTTGCTGTTCTCCGGCGGCGGATGGGTGTTCCAGGATTATGTCCTCGGCAGCGTGAAACGGGTCAACGCCTTCGACGGGCTGAAGAACCGCCCGGACTCCGGCCCCGAGGGCTCGATGAACATCCTGCTCGCCGGCGTCGACCGCCGCGAGGGCCTCAGCACCCAGCAGATCAACCAGCTGCACCTGGGCAAGGTCGGCGGCCAGCGCTCGGACACGATGATGCTGGTCCACATCTCGTCCAAGCACGACAAGATCACCGTGGTG
The DNA here is from genome assembly GCA_033854695.1 of Rubrobacteraceae bacterium. Taxonomy (GTDB): domain Bacteria; phylum Actinomycetota; class Rubrobacteria; order Rubrobacterales; family Rubrobacteraceae; genus Rubrobacter_F. The sequence continues at coordinate 1,928 of JAWWQA010000424.1, read as the reverse complement.
AGCCTGCCGCGCGACTCCCTCGTGACCATCCCCGGGCACCACTCCAACGGATCCGAGGGCGCCAAAGGCGTCGATGTAGGGGAGCGGCAGGGCAAGCTCAACTGGGCGTACATGTACGGCGGGGCGCCGCTGACCGTGCAGACGGTGGAGCGCGCCACCGGGGTGCACGTCGACCACTACATCGAGGTCAACTTCCTCGGCTTCCTCAAGGTCGTCAACGCCCTTGGCGGCGTCACGGTCTGCACCGAGCAGGCGATAAACGACCCCAAGAGCGGGCTGCGACTGCCGGCCGGCAAGAGCAACGTCGACGGCCCGACCGCCCTCGCGTACTCCCGCGCGCGCTACACACTGACCGGCGGCAGCGACCTCGGCCGGATCGACCGGCAGCAGCAGTTCATGTCGGGGGTGGTGCACAAGGCGCTGAGCGAGCCGGCGAAGTTCCCGGCGTTCCTCAGCGCCTCACTCGACGCGATCCGCGCGGACAAGGGCCTGTCGAAGAACACGCTGACGGCGCTCGGGATGCAGATGAAGGGCATGAGCACCGACAGCATCGCCTTCGCCACGGTGCCGCTGTCCAATTCCAACTACCTGGTCTCCATCGGCGGCCAGCAGCAGTCCACCGTGTTGTGGGACCGGTCGTCGGGCGACCGGCTGTTCCGGGAGATCGAGGACGACAAGCCGATCATCCAGCCGCCGAAGCCGACCCCGAGCGCCTCCGCGTCACCGCGTGACGGCCTCACCGTGCCGCCGGGGCAGATCGACATACGGGTGATCAACGGCGTCGGCGTCGTGGGGCTCGCCGCCCGTGCCGCCCGTGACCTGCACAAGGTCGGTTTCGGCACGTCCACCGTCCCGGGCGCGCGGCACGGCTTCACGACGACCGTCATCCAGTACGGCCCGGGGCGCGAGGACTCCGCCAAGACGTTGAAGGCCGCGATCCCGGGGGCCAGGCTGAAGTCGGTCTCCTCGCTGGGCTCCCGCCTGCAGGTCATCGTCGGCACGTCGTGGACGGGCGCGAAGCAGGTCAAGGTCGCCGCCACGCCGTCGAGCTCACCGTCCGGTTCGGGCGCCCAGATCAACGCGAGGACGGCCACGCAGAATCTGTGCAAGTGACCGCCGGCCCGGCGGACCGACGGAACTTTCATGGCACCGAATCGGTGATCATGCCTATCCAAAACGTCAGCTCTACTCCCCCCAAATGTGGCATTTGACCACTACCCTGCTGACCTAACGCCGGCTCGAGCGGGTCGCGGCCACTCTGGAGGAGTAGCGATGTCCAACGGCGCTCGCCACACCTGGGGCTTCTTCGCAGGGCTGGTACTCACCGCCGCCCTCGCCGCATTGTTGATCTTTGGCACCTATCGGCTGCAGCACGGCTACGTGGCCCAGTTCCACAAGCAGGACAAGTGGATCGGAGGCGGCCTGATCGCCGGCGCCGCCGTCGTCTTCGCGATCCTCGTCGGCTCACGCCTGTCCCCGCTGGGCTCCCTGATCGGCGGCCTCGCGCTCACCGCGGCCGGGGTGCTGTTCTTCGTCTCCCAGAAGACGACCGCGGACCTGATCAACCGGTTCCCGTTCAAGGAACAGCGCGTCACCCTCGCCGGGCTCGAGGACGAGGGCTTCATCCTCTTCGCCGGTGTGGGGCTGCTGTTCGCGTCGTTCTTCCCGTCGCGCTGGCGAAGGCGCGGCCAGGACGACGCGTCCGACGGCTACGAGTACGGCCTGCCCGACACCTCCGATTCGTACGGCGAACGCGGCGACACGACGCTCGGCGGACGCCACGCGGTCCGAGACGAGCAGGCCGCCACTCCCACGTACGGCTCTCCCGCCGGGAGCTATGACCAGCGGACCAGCTATGACGCGCCGCCCTACGAACCCACACAGCAACAGCAGCAGCCGTACGGCAACCGGCCCCCGTTCAGCCCGTC
>JAWWQA010000423.1:0-2611 GCA_033854695.1 Rubrobacteraceae bacterium | reverse complement strand
CATTACCGCCAAAAAGCCAGCAACTACGTAGCCGATGGCCATCTCCTTGCTCAACATATTCATGTCAGCCATCGTGTAGCTTGCTGCATCGGCCCAACCTGCCTTCGACAAAAGCTTTTCCCGCCAGGGCTGCTCCTGCAGCGGCGATTCACCCTCTTCAGTGTTGGTATCGCCGGCTTGATCCAGCATCGCACTGCTCCCTTCTTGCAGACGCTTTCGTGCCGCATCGATAACCTGAGGCGTGAATACGAAGCGCGAGAGCATGGCGAAAAGCAAGATCATTATCAGGCCACCGACGAACTCGCTAAGGGTGAACTGCCAGCCCAGCAGGATCCACAGCACGAGACCGAGCTCGATCACCAGGTTTGTGGAAGCGAACATGAAGACCATCGCCGCGGTGAAGTTGGCGCCTCTCTGAAAGAGAGATTTAGCCATGGCGGCGGCTGCATAAGAGCACGACGAGGAAACCATGCCGAAAAAGGTCGCGCGTGCCAGGCTAGCCGGGTTATATCCTCCCATAGCGCGTCGCATCTCCTTGCGGGAGACGAATGCCTGCACTATACCGGAGAGAGTGAAGCCCAAAACCAGCGCCCACAACGTCTCCCAGAACATGAAAAACGCCTCTCGCAGACTCTCGCCGATCAAAACTAGTACATGTATCACTTTCCGTGCCTGCTGTACCGCCGTCGCTGCGGCGTTCCACTGTTGTGTCCTTGAGCCCCTTAGTCTGGGTTTCCTGTCCCGCCGATACAGGGTGCACCAGGTTCGGGCGTCTGCGGACCCTCCCGGAAGGCGCTGACGAACTGCTCGAGGCGGGGGTCATTGGCGGAGTCTAGCTGCAGCTGTTTACCCCACGCCGAGGCCACTACTGGTGCGGGCAGATCAGGGTAAGGGCTGACGAGCACGTAGGTGTTGTCGTGCGCCAAGTTCCGCAGCGCCTCGACCTGGTCAGAAGACAAGTCGGGTTGGTAGGTGATCCAGACAGCGCCATGCTCCATAGAGTGGACGGCGTTCTCGTTCTGTACAGGTGAGCTGTAGTAGCCGCAGTTTTGCCACACCGGGTTATGATCTCCACCAACCGGAGGCGTCTGTTCGTACGAAACCGGATTCGGCGTGTGGTTCCGGCTCAGGTTCTCGAAGGTCTGGACGCCCTCTGGGGGTTGGCTCGCCGCTTGCTGGCCACGATCTACTAACACAACGGCAAGGAAGGCACCTATCAGGATCAGCACGATGATGGCGACAATGATCCAAGTCCAAGTGCGACGTCGGGGCTCATCCATTGAGCCCTCCGTACAACTGGTTAGCCCATGGCTTCTCGTTCTTGGCCATTTTCGTTTCTCCTTTCTTTAAACGCGACGTGTGGCCACTACTTAGGTTCAGGTGCTCGCGCAGAAATGTCTAGGAAAAGACCTCCCAGGTAGGGATTGATCTGCTCTACCTCAAACCCAACGCCCTGGAGCATGCCCACGGTGTCCCGGTTAAGGTGGCAACCTCCGGCGAGATGCTTCCAGACGGGCGTGGCCTTCTCCTGGATCCATGCAATCGGCTGACGCTTTACCTTCACGTGCTCAAGGAGATGAAAGCTTCCGTCAGGCTTAAGCACCCGGCGTACCTCTCGGAGGGCCCGTAGGGGGTCTGGTATGGTGCAGAAGACTAACGTCGCGACCGCCGCGTCGAAGCACTCCTGCATCTGTTCAATCTGCTCGGACTGACTCTTCTGGATGTTCTCGTACAGCTGTCGGAGCTCGGGACGCTTAGAGTCGGAGATCATGTGCTCCGACGACATCAGTGCGCCCTCATGGTGCATGGACATCTGATCTATAAACTGTAGATCGAAGTGCTTGTTCTCATCGAACGAACCCATCATCTGACCCCGGCCATATCCTGGCCGCCCATCATCGAGCCCGTCTGACTGTTACCCATCATCGAGCCCCTGTCATTCCCACCCTTACCAGTCGACCAAATTTGGCTAGCGGCGAACCCCACTACGCCTCCCACCATGAGCAGAACCGCCGCGAGAAGGCCAACTACCACCGCATGTCGCACTGGTGGCATCTGAAACCTACCTTTCTTACTCTCGCTTATCCTCGCGCACTAGGCAGTCAGCGCAGACAGAACGTTGTTGCAGGCGCTCTCGCAGCGACGACAGGGCCGGGCGCACACCCTACAATACTCCATGTGCTCCGCGTGTCGCTCACACTCCTCACCGCAGAGTCGGCATGCCCGGGCGCAGGCCTCCAACGTTGCACGCGCCATTTCCGGATCGAAGGCCGTCTGGCGCGAAAGAATTCTCCCAGTAGTGGAGCAGATGTCGGCGCAATCCAGGTCAAGCCGAATGCAGCGAACCGTCATCTGTATGTCCTGCTCACCGAGGCAGACATCGGCACAAGCGGTACATGTTTGGGCGCAGTCTAAGCAAGCCTCAATGCACTCCACCAAGACGTCGGTGTCCACCGAAACCTGGCTCGGGTTCGTCTCGATCATTTGTCGAGCGTGGGTCAGGGCTATTCCTCTCCTAGAGAATCGAATACGCTTACGTTCTCTCTAAGAACGGATTAGACAATAGGTATGTCGACATCTGAGAATTGGTGAAGGGGACCGAAAAGGACAT
>JAWWQA010000422.1:0-2673 GCA_033854695.1 Rubrobacteraceae bacterium | reverse complement strand
TCTCCGTTCCGTGGTCAGAAACGGAAATTGGAAAGCTGTAACGGGTCGTGCAGAGGCACGCAACGCTTTTATAGGAACGCCTGAGCCCCTTCCCACATCTGAAGGACAAAATCCCGGGCAGGAATGGGTTTGGCCATCGCTGCCGATTGGCCCGCCCAGACTTGCATCCGGTGGTAGTCGCCGGCGGCTGTCCCTGCTTCTTTCATCGCAGCCGTAAGACCTCGTTGCACGGGATAGGGAGCTGCCGCCGGCGCGTCCGGCATCGCTGCTGCCTTCACAAAGTCGGTGGCAATTGCCCTGCCTAACCGGCCGGTAAAGGCACGGGTTAGTATCGTCCCTTCCGGTTCGAGATTCTCGAGCGCCTCTGCCCACGCAGGGTGTGTGTTTGCTTCTAGACAGCGCAAGAATGCCGTGCCTACCATTGCGGCACTCGCCCCCAGGATCAGGGCCGCTGCGACGCCCCGTCCGTCTCCGATTCCGCCCGCGGCGATAATCGGCAGGTCGATGTGGTCGGCCAGACGCGGCAGCAAAGCAAAAAGCCCTACTGATTGCCGCTCGGCAGCTGCTTGGTCGAAGGAGCCGCGATGACCACCCGCTTCCGATCCCTGTGCGATGATTGCGTCGGCGCCGGCGGCCAGGGCTCTTTGTGCCTCTGCAACTGTTGTGGCAGTCGCGAACCAAGCGATCCCCTTTTCCTTGAGTCGCGCCACGAACTCGGGCGGGAATAGCCCCATGATAGAGGAAACTGCTATGGGGTTTAGTTCAAGGAATGTTTCACACTGCTCGCGAAAATCAGGTGGCATCGTGTCACCCGCGGTTGCAGAGACTTCGGGCCCCCACGCGGCAAGAAAAGCTCGCACACGCGCTTCCGCCTGTGCGTCCCGTTCCGGTTTAGGGTCTGGAATCCAGGTGTTGAGCTGGAAGGGACCGCTGCTCTCGGAGCGAAACTCGTTCACCCAGGCGCGAATGCCTGACGGTTTGGTCATGAGCGCGCCCATTGCCCCCATCCCGCCGGCGTTGGCCACGGCGATGGAAAGGCTTGCAGGAGATGCCCCTGCCATTGGCGCTAGCAAGATCGGCAGTTGGAGACCGTACTGCGCACAGAAAGCCGCAGCCCGGTCACGCGGCCGTGAGTTCGTGTTCGGCCAAACTGATGCTGTCATTGTGCCTCCGTGACGACCGCGTGGCTGAAGCCCGCGCGGTAGCCCAACTTGTCTTATACGGAACTATACGGAACCGCATAGGGCTGTCTTCCATGAGAAGGCGCTTTTTGTCAAGACCAACGTGGTGGCTATAACGCTCGAACATATCATCTGCCCTGCCGCCACGCTTCCATTCGCACTCTCTATAAGAGTCCACATCCTCTGGGACTCGGTGCATGATGGGGTCCCGTCTTTTCGGGCCGACGCTGCAATCTCAAAACCGGTCTCCCTCCGACAGAGGGACCAAGACAGCTCGCGCAGTCGCCGGTACCGGACGTTGGCAGAGCAGCAGCAGCTCTAGCTACGCGTTCTTCGTCGCTCACTCACGCTCTGACTCCTCATCGCGGGATTCTCGCTACCCCCCTCTCTCTAAGGAGCACTCTCTGTACTGGTTGTGCTTCTCAAGCAACCTGACCTCCTTTCTCCGGGTGCTGGGCATTGTAGAGCGGTTCGTAAGCTTCTCCCGAGATCCATAGGTGGTGTAACAGGACCGAGAGTTTGCGAGCCACCGCCACTACTACTGCTGCTCGCTTCTTGGCGCTCTTGCCGCCACGCTGGGCGATCTTCTCTCCGTGGCGTCTTAGGTCCGAGTCCTCTCCGAAGGGACCAAGGATGTAGTGAGCGCTACCGACGAGGAGCCGCCTGAGCATCTGGTCTCCCTCCTTGCTGATGCGTTGCTGAGGATCGTGCTCGCCCGACTGGTTCTTGGCCGGAGCGAGTCCCAGGTAAGCTCCCACGGCACGGCTCTTCTGGAAACGCTCCGGGTCTTCAAGGGTCAACACGAAGACCAAAGCGGTCAGCGTTCCTACTCCCCGAATCTGCCGTAAGAGCTCGGTCTCGGGATAAAGTTGGGCGGCAATCTGCTCGATTCGCTTGTCGTAGTCCCGAATACGGGCGCTCAGCGAGGCGATCGTCTCCAACACGGGCTTGAAGGCTTCTTCGAGCTCTTGGGGTATCTGCGGCGCTGCTTTCTTGTGGAAACTGTGTGTGGAGCACTTGGGCAGGCGTGCTCCGAAGGCCTTGACGCTCCCCCGCACGTGGTTGACCAGCTGTGTGCGGGCTTCTACCAAAGCCTCGCGTGAACGCAATAGTGCCAAGTGCGCCTGCGTATGCTCCTCACGGTGCTTGAGCGGGGCCAACAGCTCGGGATCGAGTCGGGCGAGTCGGGCCAAGTTCTGGGCATCGATCTTGTCGGTTTTGCGCTTGTTTTGGTAGATCAGGCGCAGCTTACGAGCGTTGGCTACCAACACTTGGTGGCCGTGCTCTTCCAAAAGTCGGCTGACCCAAGGCGAATGGGTGCCTACTTCAATAGCGATGCGCATGGGCTGGCAGCCCTCAAAACGCTGCCCGAGAGCCTCGGGAGTGGTGGTGCGCAGGCGACGTTCTTCAATCACTTGGCCACTCTGTCAGTGTCGATGAGGCACAGGTAAGTGTGCTTGTCCCCTAGATCCAGCCCGGCCGTCATCTTCGG
>JAWWQA010000421.1:0-4203 GCA_033854695.1 Rubrobacteraceae bacterium | reverse complement strand
CGCCACACTGCCTCGTCCACATGCTCGATGCCGGAGAGCCGCTCGACCTGCATCGTGTCAGCGCCGGGCCATCTTCGAGGGCAAGGAACCTACCAAAGAAGTCCCCCTCGGACCGGGGAAAGGGGATCGGTTGGGCCTCGAGTAGCACCGCACAAGGCCTCGAAAACGAGCTTCAAGACCCCGAGCTTGCCCCTCGCGTTCGCGCAGTCTCCCACGGGAGAGCACCTGTTGAAAGCCGTAAGCTACTCCTTTACAGTGTTGGGGCCAACAACCAGTATTCTACTTGTACTCGTCCTCGGCTTACCCCAACTCACGCAGGCACGGACCCACAACGGCCGCTCGTACGAACGTCTCGAGAACGCGCGGCGTTTCTCGAGCCTCGGCGGCAGCAAGTGCACCAGTACCAGGATCAGGCGCCTGCGACTCTTAGATATCGAACAATGCCGCGGCGATGGCGTGCTAATCGCGAGGTGCGCTTGAACAGCCCCATTCAAGGCAGCGCTGGGGCCGGGTTCAAGTACGCCCTGGCCTTAAACTACGTAAAGTGAAAAAAGCAGGCACGCAAAGCCGACGAACACAACTTCGCGAGGTGGCAGTAGTAGTATAGGATGTTCGGTCGGTAAGTTGTGTGCGGCAGGCCTGCCCACAGTGCGAAAAGAAGAGGTAAGTGATGAACGAGTTCCAGTTAACGTTAACGAACACCCTTAGAAGGCATGGCATGAGCGTCTCGGACTTGGCGCAGCATACCGGGTACGACCCGCTTCTCTTCGAGAGCATCGTAACGGGTGAAAGCCGTCAAGTGCCTGCAGATTTCTTCATACGAATCGCCGACGTCCTCAACCTTGGGATGATAGAGAAAGACGCATTAGTACGTTCGTGGGCTTTCGGAGTAGAGCGTTGGAACTGGTCCCACAGCCAAGTGAGCCGGCCGAAAGGGCCGGCGAAGAGGAGAACAGGGTGAGGTGCGGTCAATACCAAGAACCTCGCCAGCGCCGTCACATCATCCTACCGACTCTTCGCTGCTCCTCGACGGCGTGTGGGTACTCGGACGGGTGCTTAGCGAGGCTAAGGCCGGTTACTAACAAGCGCATAGGCCCCAATATGGCAGGGATGGAAAGCACCATACAGTTCACCCTTCTTAGAGTCTCCTCCCCCACGACCCCAGCAAGATTATGATAGTCGTTATGGTGGCAAAGTAGATGGCAAGAAATCCCGCCACGGCTCCTTCTTCGATGCGGCCCCCTTTACGGGCTAGTAGGTCAGTTTGACACTTCTAAATCGTATACGTACGTGATACGTTAGGCGTTTCTCACACACGAGCTACCACAGAATCGTCAGAAGTAGTCGAATCGCGTTCAAGAGCAGCATACGCCGCCCCAAACCCATCAGCGCATTGGGCGTGCTAAAGCACCTAAACCGTCGAACTTTTGCTCATCCTCAGCTCTCCCCCACCCTCTCAAGCACCTTGAACCCTTCGTTCACTCGTGTCTCTTCGGGCCATCCTCGACATACCGGGCGTCGCCTTCTTCGCGGCCTTGACTGAGCTCCCGCAAAAACTCCGCCACTAACCGCAGCGCGAGCCCGGCCAGGATCGCAGCTGCGATTACGCCGAGCATCATGAGCGCCGCAATCAGATAGGCCAGCCACGTCAGCACTTCAAACAACTCACTCACTCCTCTACCTCCCAGGGCTTGAAGACTTGGTCTCTTTCATTGGCAAAGGACGTGCCATAGATGCCCATTACCATCCCATTCCTTCGATCTCCTCTACCAGCCTCAAAAGGATCTGCCTGTGGCACATCGTCTCATCTTCGAGGGCCCGACCACACCTGCACGTACCGCACGGTCGCAGGGCCGAACGTCGCCAGGTAGCGCCGGACCGGCTCGCGAAGAACGTGCGATCGTAGCCCCCTTTCAGCGAGACCACCGCCCTCTTTAGAGCCTGTCTATCTCGTCAGGGAGGGCCATAAGTGTGTTGCTGCGGTCCGGTTGAGTCAGGATCACTACTCGTACATCCCCCAATACTGTGTAGGCGCTGGCGACGCACCCGTAGCCGCTATCGACAGCCATCCGGTTCAGGTACCAGCTCTTGCTCTCGATCACCCCCCAGTCCCCTGCGGCGTGGCGGTCAAACAGGCCTTGGGGGTCCACCCCAGCTTCGCCCAGCACGGCCAAGGCATTCCGGGTGGCGACCCTGCGCCCCAACGGGAAGAGGCCGGAACGGGCTTCGCTCACGGGGTTAACCCTACGGCCGAGGTCTCCATAATGATGCCTTGCGGATTAGTGTACTGCGCCGCTATGCCCTTTTTACGAGGGCTTTGTAAGTCTGGTGGAGGTGATCTGAGATGGTGAGGATGACTAAAATGGTGGCAAGCAGTCTGGTGACGCGCGGCGCGAGTACAAGGCCGTAGGTGAAGAAGGCAGCTATCCACATGCCGAGGCAGAACTGGCAGGTTACGAGCTCACCGATGGACCTTCGCAGACCTTCGCCCCGGGGCTTCTCCTGGACACTCTTGGGACTCTCCTTCTCCTGGAACTCGGTGAACGGTGCACGCAAAGGGCTCGTAACTGCATCCTCGGCCCCTGTTAAGCTCAGCTTGTGGGTCGCCACTCCGAGCAGCGCTATGTCCTTAAAGTCTAGCCGCTCCGGTATGGGGCGTCCTACGCCTTTTGCTACCAGGAGGAAAGTGGCGAAGATCAGGTTAAAGATGCCGAGCAGTGTGGCGTAAGAATAGAGCCTCTCGTTCCTGCCCTCGTAACCTTCGAAGATATCCTGCGGCAGTATCTTCTCGCTCAAGATCTTCTCCTCTTCTCGCTGCGGTTTTCCCCGTTCTATTCCCCGTTGTGTTAAGGGATACACTGAAAGAACCCGCTCTGACCGGCGTTTTAGCTCCTTTGGAGACAGATCCATGTGTGCGTGTATCTTGCTCAATATGGGCTTTACTCCGAATCCTCTGGGAAACTGCCTAATAATCTTTCCGCTGCGCCTTAGAGGAAGGGGTTGTATAGCGCTCTCTAGCCGATTCGCGCAGAGCAGAGGACCTGTTGCCTTGCCTGGTGATTACGGTTTTTCTTCTTTTGGTTAAACTTTGATTACGTGTTCTGAAAGGTTTTTCTGCGCCCCCAAAATTCGAGGTATACTCAAATTGTTGTATTAGTAACGAGCTCTAGGGCTCGCCTCGGGGGGACAAGAATATGGTAATGGGCTTATCCCGTTGGAGCCTTCTTGGAGCGGTCATGGCTGCGGTTGTGAGCTTTGGAGCTTACATGTATTGGGGCCTCGTTACTACAAGCGCGAACCAACTGGGCGTTGAGAAGTACGTTGCCCCAGAGCTAGAGTTAGCCCAACCAAAGCAGCAATTGGGAGGACCACCTCAAGCCACTAAGAACTCATCCTCAGGCACGGAAGCTCCTGCCCAAGGCCTACTATCCTCAGAAGATACACCACCAATTCTCAATGACTCAGGGCCCATCGAGCCGAGGATGGACCCGGCAGTGGCTACTGAAACTCCTTCATTGGGAGACACGGTTATGTTCTCAAAAACTTCAGCCCAACCACTACCGGTCCAAGCCGCAGGCGTTGATATGCCTGCCGATAGTTGTACTTCTCAGATCTGGTGTGCTGATCCTCCGCGACAGACGCCTGATCAAAACAACGTTACCATTCAAGATGCCCCGGCCTGCAAAGGTAACAACGGCGGGGTCTCTTGTACCAAAGAGAAGCCCAAGGAGAAGCCCAAGGAGAAGCCCAAGGAGAAGCCACTTGGTCATCATTCGCACGAGAAACGCTCTCGCTAATTGCTTTGAAGACCGCTCTGGGGCTGTGTGCCTTCTCCAGATTCCCGGCGATAGATAGAGCAATAATGGAGGAGTGCTCGACCTTGGTCAAGACAATACCTGGCGTTCCGGGGCGTATACGCTCCTTCCTCGGATAGTGTAGAGCCGAATCCTTAGGGCGTGATCCTGGGCAAGGCGGGTTGAGGCCGTGTGGGCGAGGCTTAGGGTAAAGAGGCACTACACTACTGATTACAATAAGAAGTGTGACGCTTCACGTTCTCAGCACATCTATGAGTCTGCCGCTGCCACGTGAGCAGGTGTTCGCCTTTTTCGCAGATGCGGCTAACCTGGAGCGCATCACTCCACCGGAACTCCACTTCCGGATTCTCACCCCACAGCCGATCCCAATGCAAGAAGGAGCCCTGAT
>JAWWQA010000420.1:0-2694 GCA_033854695.1 Rubrobacteraceae bacterium | reverse complement strand
GAGGATAGGTCCTCGCCCTCGGCTTCCTTCGCCCCGCGGGGCATCCGGCGGCGGTCCCACGGGAGGCTCCTCCGGTGGCGCCGCGCGGGTACGCTCGGTGGGTTGGGGTTCGAAGATCGGGGGCGCGGCGTAGGCAGCGTGGGTGTTAAGGGCGGGCCGGGCTTCCTCCCGGAGCTGCTCGTGAACCTCTTGCGCGGTCGGACGGCGGTCGGGGTCCTTATTGACGCAGTCGAGGATGAGGGTTTCGACCTCATCGCTCAAGTTCGCGCCGAGGACGGCCGGCGTGATCGGCTCTCGGGATACGTGCTGGCTCGCAATCTCTATGGGGGTGCCGGTGAACGGCGCCTCGCCGACTGCGGCCTGGTAGAGGGCTATACCCAGGGAGTAGATGTCGCTCTTGGGAGTTACCTTCTCGCCCCGGAGCTGCTCGGGCGAGGAGTAGAGGGCGGTGCCGAGATAGGATCCGGTCTGGGTGGCCTGCGTTGTGTCGAGGGCGCGGGCGATACCAAAGTCGGTGAGTTTGGGGCGGCCGTGGGCGTCGATGAGGATGTTGTGAGGCTTTATGTCCCGGTGGATTACACCCCGCTCGTGGGCGTGGGCGAGTCCCGAAGAGACATCGGCTCCAAGCTTGGCTAGTTCGTCGTTCGCCAGGGGGCCTTTTTCGTCGATCAGGGCCTTCAGGTCGCCACCTGGGGCGTACTCCATGACGATGTACGAAACCTCGCGCCCGTCGAACTCATCTTCGCCCGCATCGTAGACCTGGACGATGTTCGGATGGGAGAGCCGCGCCGCGGTACGGCCCTCGCGCCTAAAGCGGGCGCCAATATCAGTGCCGCCATATCCGGGGTTGAGGATCTTGATGGCCACGGGACGGTCGAGGACCTTGTCCCGGCCGAGGAAGACACGGGCCATGCCTCCCGCCCCGATCCGGCGTTCGAGAACGAACCTTCCACCCAGAAGGTTCAAGATCAGGCCCGCGAGTCTTTCTCTGGGACTAGAGGACCTCCCGGCCCATCGCGCGTGCGAAGGGTTGCAGGGCCTCGCGCAGGCCGAGGAGCGCCTCCACGGGGAGCGCCTGCTCGGCGTCACACAGAGCCTCCTGTGGCTCGTGGTGCGACTCGACGATCAAACCATCCGCCTCCGCCGCCACGCTCGCCTTGCTGAGAGGAATGACCAGGTCGCGCCGTCCCGCCGCATGGCTGGGGTCTACGATCACCGGCAGGTCAGTCAGCCTCTTGGCCACTATCACCGCCGAGAGATCCAACGTGAAGCGTGTGCTGGTCTCGAAGGTGCGTATGCCACGCTCGCAGAGGACCACGTTGTCCCCCCCGGCGCTCGTTATGTACTCCGCCGCTAAGAGCCACTCTTCAACCGTCGCCGAGAAGCCCCGCTTGAGGACCACGCCGTGGTCGGTGCCGGCAATGGCGGCACCAACGCGTTTCAACAGCGAGAAGTTCGCCATATTGCGGGCACCTATCTGAATAATCTGAGCGTGCTCCATGACGAGCTCTATGTCATTCGAGTCCATGACCTCTGTTACGCCCTTGAGACCGAGCTGTCCCGAAACTTCGGACATTATCTTCAGGCCCTCTTCACCCAGGCCCTGGAAGGAGTATGGCGAGGTGCGAGGCTTGAAGGCGCCGCCACGAACGTACTCATAGCCTGCCTGCTTGACGGCTCTGGCCGAGGCCAAGAACTGCTCGTAGCTCTCGACGGTGCAGGGACCGGCGATCACCCGGAAGGAGCCGGGCCGAATCAGGCCGTTGTTGGTCGAAACGTTCGTCTTGACGCCTATGGCGCTCTTCTCAGAAATACTCATAACAATGACTACCTAAACTCTTCGCGTTGGACTTCCAGATCCCGGATACGGTGCAGGATAACCTCGAAGATCTCACGTATCGACGAGTCGTAGATGGGCCCCTCGTTCTCCTCGGCGATCTTTCGGAGGATCTCCTCCTCACGCCTCGGATCGAAAAGGGGCTTGCCCGCCTCGGCCTTTATCGCCAGCATCTCCTGCACGATGCGTGCCCGCTCGTTGAGGCTGCGTATGAGCTCCCGGTCGACCTGGTCTACCCGATTCCTGAGCTCCTCTATCCTGGCTTGAGTATCCGCACTCTCCATAGGAAGTTGATTTTATCAACTTCGCCGTCAGCTATCAGCTTTCGGCTATCAGCAACTACGTAAGGCGATGCCGAGCCAAAACATCGAAGCCCTGTTGAAAGCTTAAATAAAGAGGACTAGTCTTAGCGTAGGCGTTCAGTCTAAAGAGAAAAAGCTGAAAGCTGACGGCTGATAGCGCGCGACTGGAAGGAGCGCATGAAGTTCAGAGGAGAGCTGGACCCGCTTAGCCCCTATAAACCGCCCCGCATGTCGTTGGAGGCGGCGGCGGAGCATGTCGGTCCGGACGTGAAGCCGAATGGGTACGTCAAGTTGACCTCGAACGAGCTCTCATTTGGGCCGCTCCCAGAGGCCGAGACCGCCATGCGCGAGGCACTCCCCCGCCTGAATCGCTACCCCGATCGCCACGCTGGTGCCTTACGCCAAGCGGTCGCCGCCGCGAACCCCAGTACGGACCCGGGAAACGTACTCGTAGGCAACGGCTCGAGTGAAGTCCTCTTGAACCTCTTACAGCTCATCGAGCGTCCCGGAGAGGTCGTCTCCCCGTGGCCGTCCTTCGGACTCTACGCGGCGATC
>JAWWQA010000419.1:0-3185 GCA_033854695.1 Rubrobacteraceae bacterium | reverse complement strand
CCGAAGCCTCTCTCTGTTAGTAATGAGATCGAGCGAGATGGTAACGGTGCATCTTCCTCTTCAAGCTTTACTAGGTGGGGAGCGCTAGGAGCCATGCTAGCGGGGCTAGCATGGACAGTGTCGGGCATTATCGGCGCTTTCTTGGCGCCTGCGGGAGGGCGAGGTCCAGAAATGCTCGGGTTTGTTCCCCTAGATGAAGCGCTGTATGGCGTCGCCTTGGTAGGCACTTTGGGAGGGCTCGTAGGTCTGCACGCTCGACAAGCCCCGAGTTACGGGCGACTTGGATCAGTAGGCTTTCTGGCCTCCTTTCTAGGGGTGTCGCTCTTGCTCGTAGGACTCTCGCTCTCCTTTTTAGCCGGGAGATTTCTCGACCAAGTGATGGGGCTGGGCTTTTTGGTGACGTTGGTCGGGTTCATACTCTTGGGTGCTGCCACTTTGAGGTTAGGGGTGTTGCCGTGGTGGTGCGCTTTGCTGCTCATCGCCTGCCTTCCGCTCGCGATCGACTTAGGACATCACGGCGGAGCGTTCGCGCTCGGTCTAATCTGGCTGGCACTGGGGTGCATGCTTTTGTTGTCCTGCTACTTGTCAGCTTTGTTCCAAACATTTGAGAAACCAGAGGGAGTTTCCAAGCCCGTCAGACGCTAGACTAGCCACCGAAGTTCTCTTGCTACACTGAAGCTCTCTGGCTATGTACAAATATAACGACTCTCTTTCCCCGGTACTATCGGAGGTTTGGTACTCGCAAAGGGTTACTGCCAAGGGAGGGTACCGCTAGAAACTGAGTTGCCGACAAATAGAAATTCTCGGAAACTCATATCCAAGATCCTGCATAAGACCCACGCTCGCAGGCCCTTAACCCGGCTCAGACCTCAATCCTGCTCAGGCCGTTAACACAACATCTTGTGGTGCTGAGTAGAGTTGCACGTATATGCAAACTCTGCTCCGATATATGGAGACGAATTGCCCCTTCTAAGGATACCCAAAGCATCAACTTTTACCTTAGAGTGATAGAAGAAGCTCGCCGGGAGTAATCCGCTTTAGGGTGAGCAAAGTAGATGTTGTTTATGCCGAATAGGGGGAGGATACTGCACCGTATAGAGGGGCCGGGACACCACACATCTGGTACATGTTTTGGTCTGGCAGCTATCTCGTTGTCTTTCCCGGCCCCCCAATCATCGAGAATAACTATAAGCTAAGTGCTACCAATCTGTACAGGGCGTTCCAACTGTTTCTCAAAAAAGAGGGCTTGTGCCCAGTTAGCGAGACAGGATCCTTGTTCTGGGCGTTCTCGGAAGCTCAGTTGCCGGTTTTCGGCATTCTCGGAAACTGGGTTGCCGCTTCTTGAGATTCTCGGAAACTCACCCTGCAAATACTTACTGCCAAGGCTGGCTCCGCGTCGGCGTTGCGCGATTATTGACGAGGTTTCCCGTGAGAGAGTGCCTGAACACACTCTCTCACGGTATGGCGGTCACTAGACCGCCGTCTATCTGCAGCGAGGCTCCGGTAATGTAGGAAGCGGCAGGGGAGAGCAGGAAGGTCGCCGCCCAGGCAAACTCCTGCGGATCGCCGTAGCGGCCCATCGGTATGCGTTTTCTCGAGGCGCGGCGTTGCTCCTCCTCGGTGATGCCTGCCTCCTCTGCCCACGCCCGGTCCAGCTCCCGCACATACGCGGTTTCGAAGCGCCCCGGTACGAGCGAGTTTACCCTGATCCTCGGTGCCAGCTGGAGGGCAAGCGTTTTGACGAGCGCCGCGACTCCTGGGCGCAAGACGTTTGTGATGTCAAGATCGGGAATCGGTTGGCGCACGGAGGTAGAGGTTACGAAGAGGATGGAGCCTCCACCGTTCGTGATAGGGAGGAGACCGCGCAGGAGGCGCAGAGGGCCCACTAGCAGGAGGTTGAAGGCACTCCGCCACTGCTCGTCGTCCAACTCCAGCGCCAAGGCGCGTGGCGGTCCCCCTGCGTTGACGAAGACGCCATCGATGGTGCCGAAGCGTCGGGTGGCTTCTTCGACAATCGCCTCCGCGCCGTCGGATGTCGTGAGGTCAGCCGCGCAGGCGAAGGCGCCCTCACCCAGCTCCCGCGCGGTCTGCTCAAGAGTGTCTGCGTTGCGGGCGACGAGGATCACCCTGCCACCCGCGGCGACGAGCTGCTCGGCGACTGCACGTCCCAGCCCGCTGCTCGCGCCGCCGACCACGAACGAGAGGCCTTCCAGGAGGTCTTTACGCCACGGATATGCGTTCTGCGTCTCGGCATCCATTAGCTATGTCCTTTCTACGCCCTTTACCCGCGAGGAATACTGCTTCTGTTCGTGGATCAAAAGGCGGATGTCGGTGCCAGGACTCATTAAGTGAAGCATGATAGTACAGAACCCGTTCGTCGTAGGTGTAACAACCGTTCTGGTGACTAGTTGCTGGACGAGAGTAACCGCCTCTATTCACCAAGATGCCGAGAATTCCCTTCTCGGCGATTGGATGAATAAGGGGCGGGATAAGCGTTGTTACGAAAGCAGGTACAAGACTAGGTTTGCCAGCACAGTCAGAACCACGCTTAGCATGATGCTGATTAGTATCCAGGACAGGCACCCTCCCGAGCACCCCCTGCCTCCGCCTCCAAAGATCATTATGAACAAACCTCTACCTTACCCTTTCTCGCCTTATGCTACGGATAAAGAAAGGTTTAGCTCTCCTCACCTTTATTTCTCCGCCGGCGCTCTTGAAACTTACGCCAGATCAACGGTGCTGCCAGAGTTAGGCTCCAGATTAGGAGCCGCCTTACTAGCCACGTCACGCTACTAAACCTCCTCCTGAGTCGAAAACAAACATGAACTGCTCTTACACCGCCCCATCAACAGAGCACAGACGAAGTTAGAAATGATCCTTGAGGCCCTTACCGGCATACAAGAGGACCGCCCCAGAGAGCAGAACCAGCGGAGGCGCAACACATCCGCAGGGTATGATTATGCAGCTGCCTCTGGCGTTGCCTCGCCTCCAACCAAACATTGGCTCTCCTCTTCTAAGTAGGGGGGATGCGCTTCATAGTAAATAGGACAGGCACAGGTTCTGCCCTGTGCCTGTCCTATTAGAGATCCATTACCTACCGGCTCAACGAATCTCGAACCCGCGCAGGACGGCGCACGCGATGGTCGCGTGCGTAGGTGTAAGCGGTGTAGGCCGCGATTATGTGG
>JAWWQA010000418.1:0-2873 GCA_033854695.1 Rubrobacteraceae bacterium | reverse complement strand
CCTGGATGGCGCCCAACGGGGCCGAGGATGGTTTTGCAAACCTTGCCGCTAGTATGAAGATGGCTCATGGCGAATCGCCCCTCGGCCCCCATGGGAGCTCCCGACCGCTAATAGAGCTCAGCGATGAGATTCGCTGTATAGGGAGCCGTCGGCGGGGCGCTCTGGGGCGAGCTGGTCCAAGCTAGAGAGATGGAGGTAGTCATGGAGGAGAAGGCCTGGGTGGGCGTCGACGCTGGCAAGGGCTTCCATTGGGCACATCTGCTCGATACCTCGGGCGAGGCGCTGCTCTCACGAAAGGTAGAGAACGATGAGGCTGACCTCTGTGGGCTCATCGACGAGGCCCTCTTACTTGCCAAAGACGTTGTCTCTGGGCCATCGATCAGCCCGGGGGAGCAGCAGCACTGCTCTTGGCCTTGCTGTGGGAGCGCGGCCAAAAAGTGATCTACGTTCCCGGGCTCACCGTAGATCGAGCCCGTGATGCCTACCGGGGCGAGTCCAAGACTGACGCTCGGGATGCCCGCGTCATTGCCGATCAGGCCCGCATGAGGCCCGACCTCGGCGAACTTGCTCCCGGTGAAGGTGACCTTGCCGAATTGCAACTCCTGCTAGCTCGCAGGCGCGACCTCGTCACTGATAGGACCCGGGCCATCACCCGCCTCAGGGAGACCCTCTTGGCGATCTTCCCAGCCTTAGAGCGCGCTCTCGATCTGACCAGAACGGGCGCTCTGACGCTGGTGGCTCGCTACCAAACCCCCTCAAAGATCAGGCGCATCGGCCACAAGCGCCTCGCCGCCTACCTCAGGAACCGCCACGTCCAAAGTGCAGATGCCCTCGCCCAGAAGGCCCTGACCGCGGCCAAAGGCCAAAACGCCGCCCTACCTGCAGAGGAAGTCGCCGCTACCATCGTCGCTGAGCTCGCTGCTGAGATTCTCGCTCTCAAGGTGCGCGTCGCGAAGGCGGACGAGGAACTCCAACGCCGCTTTTTCGCCCACCCGATGGTCGAGATCCTCGCTAGTCTACCGGGGATGGGTTCGATCCTAGGGGCTGAGTTCCTGGTGGCCGTGGGCGACGTCTCAGCCATCGAGAGCGCCGATCGGCTCGCCGCCTACGCGGGGTTGGTCCCCGCGGCCCGTGACTCCGGCAAGAGGGTGGGTAACCACAGAAGGATGCGCGGCGGCAACAAGGTCCTCAAGCACGCCCTCTACCAGTCTGCCTTCTCAAGCCTACGCAGCGCCCCGGAGTCCAGGGCCTTCTACGACCGTAAGAGGCGGGAGGGCAAGAGGCACACCCAGGCCCTGATCGCCCTCGCCCGAAGACGAGTCAACGTCCTGTGGGCGATGCTGCGCGACCGGACTACGTACGAAGCCCGGTTTACGGCTTGACATTTTCATAGAGATTCGCCATTAAGTGTGCGACGTAAAGGCGGAGTAACGAGGCTCTCCCCAGCTTTTGGTGAAGCAAAGCAGAGCAGGCGCTCACACACCGCCGGACCGCCCCAAAAGTCGACTCCGCTGTCTCATTCCGGAGTCTCAACCACTCACAAAGCGTTCCAAGTCAAGCACAATCACCTCACAAAGGAGAGGTCAATGCTCCAAGCGAACCCTCATCACCAAAAGCTGAGGAGAGCCAGTAACGATGGCGGCAAATCGTGCCCTTAAAAGGTTCCCCATAGCTCGCAAACCGCATAAGTATCGGATTGGCGACGATCTAACTACACGCGATTTCCGCCACGCTAACTCCTCCTATGAGTCGCAGACATTATGGCGAGGTTTGATCTGTGTCAGCAACAATCGCGATCAACTCCGCTAACCCAGGGTTTAGCGATTCCCAACGCCGCTGCCCCACACGGAACCTAAATGGCTGGCTTGGGTCTATGGCGAGTTCTATACAGGCTGGCAGATTGTTGCAGGGATTTTCTGGGGCGGGTAGCTCGCAGACAAGTACGTGAGGATCAAAGCGATCCATCTCCGCTTCGAGTGCTCCCGGATCAATTGCCAGCACCTGTGCTTGCGGGTGTGAGCCTCGAACAGCTGTACGGACAGCATCCATATACGTAGTGTGCTTGTACTCGAAGGCCAGCAAAATCCTTATCGCAGATGGCTCTGTTTTCTTACTCATAGTTATGCCGAAAGCGCATGGCCCTCAACGATCAGGGTATGATCCATTTGTGCCCAACCTTGGCGTTTTGTTTAATACTAGAAGATGACTTTACTGGATAAGTACACAACAGTGAATGGGCTATATTACCTATATTTCGTTAGGTAATTTGCTCTAGAAAACTCCAGCTTGTCGCGTGGCTGTTGGCATCCGACTGAGCGGCATCAACCGGGCTCGCTGGGGAAAAGGAAACAGTGGGAAGGACGAGCGCCGGTTGTAATGAGCGGCATCGTACCTTAACCGACCCCTCCGCGCGCCGGCACAAACCTCGGCGCCCTCGCTTGGGGGGAAGCTCACACATTACGCATATTACAGACGCCGGGAGCACGGTTCATACCCGCGCGGGCGGTATCACACCCCACATTAGTCGTCATCTCTGGCCCCCGCCACTGGTTAGAAGCCCATCCCACGTATCTGTACTGTGGCTTCCTACAGACAAGCCAACCAGTGCCCGCCTGGGATAGGGAAATCTAGGTGTAGGATAGTCGGCGGGCGCCGGTTGCAATAACCAACATCGTACACGCTTCGCTTGGTGTTTTGGAGTAGATATGGGCCGGGGCGACGGACTCTTTGCCGTTCGCTGTAGAGGTGTAGGAGAAACGATCCAGCGCACCCCGGCCCAAGAGGTGATGGGCCTGAAAGAGAGTATCAACGAACCCCCCCGCGCTACTTACGGACACGCGAACCCGCCACCCAAACCACATCTTGCTACTTCT
>JAWWQA010000417.1:0-4212 GCA_033854695.1 Rubrobacteraceae bacterium | reverse complement strand
GGGTTGGTCAACTGGCGTAGCCGACTCGCTCAGCAAAGACACTGCCGAAAGTGACTCTGCGCGTGGTTTCTGGTTGGGCGAAGACGACAGCTCGGGTTGTAGGGTGGGCGTACTCGAATCTGGCGGGGGCGTCTGTGGGAAGGATGTTTCGGCAGCGGGCGTTCCGACAGAGTATGGTCCGCTAACCTGTGGGGGTACCGAGCCGGTCAGGGGCGTGTGTTGCTCTACCACCGTGAGAGGTTGTTTGGCTCGGGCTTCCCCGGCAGCGAGGAGAAAGGCGCCTACCGACAAGATAAGCGCAACTACCAAGGCCAGAGTCTTCTGGCTTCGCGGATCCACTAGGCCGGCGGTCTTATGTGAGTATCCAAGATACAAAAGCTTTAGCGTTCCCTATCCCTCTGTTGGGGTCCAGTGTCGCTGTATTTGTATGTAATGCCATAAATCGGAAAAAGTCTGTGTTATGGCGTACAGTGTGCAAAAAGGCATCGAACTCCCTTGTCGCATGTGCCACGCTTTTGGTGCCCTGGCTTCGGGTTTCAACCTTCTCTTGTCTCCAAATCCGGGCATTGCCTAAGAGTGGGAGCAAAAGAGCTTGCGTCTCATGAAAGAAATACCTCCTTATCATGTTGGGGGAGGAGTAGTAGCTTCTACTCCTCCCCCTCTAACTAGCCACGCTTTAAGAATAGCGCTATTCGGAGGGCTAGCGCATGAGCCAAATGCGCCATTTTTTAGTAGTGCATATGGACTATTTAGCGAAAGGGATTACATAACAATACAAAGTTAGACATTTTAGACGGGTCATTGTGTTCGACAGGCTCGACGAGCCGTCTCCAATCGGGGTCGCGGTGAGCGGTCGCCCATTGTGCGAGATCGCCGGAGAGCAGGGCGACTTCGTGATCGCGGTCGAGCCCAAGAGAGAGTTAATCGAAATGTTCCACGAGGCAGGCGGCGAAGGCAATCCGGGGGTTGGGCAGATCCCGGTATGCTGGGGGCCGGACGAGGCCGAGTGCCGCACGCTCGCCAGAGAGCAATTCCGCTGGGCTGCGGCCGGCTGGAAGGTTATGGCCGAGCTGCCTAACCCGATCACCTTCGATGCGTACTCTCAGTTTGTCAAGGAAGAGGACGTTGCCCAAATGATCCCCTGCGGCCCTGAAACCGAGGGGATCGTCCAGGGTGTCAAGCAGTTCGTTGACGCTGGCTTCGATCGGGTCGCTCTCGTGCAGGTTGGTGACCGCCAGAAGGAGTTCTGCGAGTTCTACCGAAGCGAGCTGGCCGAGGCGCTGCGAGCGCTCTGACTCCTCAGCTCTGGCTCGGGTCCAATAAGTTCTGTCCGAGCTTGAGGATGCCCACTGCCTTCCTGCGCAGATCTTCGGAGTGGGCGCGCGCCTATGATGCCACTTGATTCAACGGCGTCGTAAGCCGCTGTAGTGAAAGGCTAGCGATGCTCCGGGTTCTGATGGTCCGGACGGCAGCCGGCTACCCACTTCGACCTCTGATTCCCGTGGGCTGGAATGCCTCCAGCGTCTTTGATCATCCGCGCCATATGCATGAGGTTCCAGGTCATGAACGTCGTGTTTCTGTTAGTGAAGTCGTTCTCGGGACCCCCAGATCCGGGATCAAGATATGAGGGGCCTGGACCTGCCTCTCCTATCCACCCCGCGTCAGCTTGAGGCGGTATCACATAGCCCAGATGCTGCAGCGAGTAGAGGATGTTCATCGAGCAGTGCTTGACTCCGTCCTCGTTGCCTGTGATAAGACATCCACCCACGCGCCCGTAGTAGGAATACTGTCCCAAGGCATTAAGATCCGTTGAAGTGGAGTAGAGCCGTTCAATAACCTTGGTACAGACCGATGATTTTTCGCCGAGCCAGATGGGCGAGCTTATGACAAGAATATTGGCCGCTTTGACCTTCTCGTAGATCATAGGCCAATCGTCCCTCTCCCATCCATGTGCTTTCATGTCCGGCCATACACCATAGGCGATATCGTAATCTACAGGTCGCAGCACCTCGACCGAGACGCCGTTCTGCTCCATGATTTCTCGAGAGTGATCGACAAGCCCCTCTGTGTGGGAGAGTTCCGGCGAGCGCTTGAGGGTGCAGTTCAGAAAGAGCGCATTGAGGTCGGAGAAATCCGATGGTCTCGATTCGCTCATCTCTAGCTGTCTCTCATCAAGATCCACTTCGGCTTCTCCTTTTCCCTTGTATAAAGCGCGCCGAGTCTTTTCTCCTAGTCCCGCCCACTCATTAAAGCAACCTACTCCTCCTCTATCGTCAAGGCTACATCGCTGATATTTCCGAAGGCTAGAGTGAGCGTGGTTCTTAAGTAGCAACCACGCCAAGCTGCTGCATCATCCCCAGCTGATCCATACTGTCCCAGCTCTCCACCACTTTGCCTTCATCAGAGAACCGGAAGATGCCTATCCCCGTTACCATTATCTTGTTGCCGGTGGGAGCGATGCCCCTGAATTCGCCCTGGTGGGTGCCGCTAGCTCTCCAACGGGTTACTACCTTGTCCCCCTCGGCTATCTGGTCCTCGACAGCGGTATGAAAGTCGGGAAAGGCCTGATGAAACTCACCAGTGAACCGCTTGACATCTTCGGGTCCACGCTCCTCGGTACTACCGTCTGATTGATGGGCAGTGTACCTATCGAAGATCTCGTCCGCTAAGTCGAGGTTCCCTTTGTTACCTACCTCTTCTACGTAACGCCGGAATGTGGCCTTGTTCTCTTCTGCAGACACCAGAGTGTCCTCCTTCCTTTGTTTCTCTACAGTAGCAACGCTGAGCCTACCAAGAGGAGTCACCTTGTGAAGCTTGGTAGTACCCCAACAAAACGCACGCTCTCTTACTAGGGCTTAATCTCGTACAGGATGTTGAAAGGGTTCTCTAGCGGCACATGCCGAACCTCGCTGAAGCCTGCCTCCGCGCTAAGTTCTCGTACCTTCGGTTCATGGAGGCCTAGTGTGCCTAAACCTTCCCCGTCGTGAGCAAGCGAGGTGGTCATACAGTAGAACACGCTAGCACCGTGGAAGAAGGTTCCTAATGGCCCAGCGTTCTCCTCCAGCTTGTTGGAGCAGTTGATGTCCAAGCACACGTACCGTCCGTCCGGCTTGAGCGCCTGGCGTATTGCGCTCAAGAGCCCAAGCGGATCTACTGCATCGTGGACAACATCAAAGGTGGTGATCACATCGTACTTCTCGGGCAACCCTTGAGCGGCGTCTAGGTACTCGAAGCTTACACGGTCGGTAACTCCAGCCGCTTCGGCGTTCGCCCTAGCCCTGGCGATGGTTGGCTCGTAGGCGTCGTAGCCAACATAACGGGAGTTCGGGTACGTCTGAGCTAGCTTGATTAACGCCTGCCCTCGACCGCAACCGACATCCGCCACATCTGCACCATGTTCGAGCTTGGCTTGTACGTCCGGCATAGCGGGGAGCCACTGTTGCACGAGCAGGTTGTTGAACCAGCCGGCAGTGAAGCGCTCCAAACCGTCCCACATGTCATCGTCATAGGCGGACTGGGGCACACCCCCGCCATGGCGGAAGGCCTCTGTGAGTTGGTCGAGCGGCTTTGCCATCCCCATCATCATCTGGTGGACCCCACCGAAGAAGAAGGGACCTCCCTCCTCAGCCAGCGCAGGCACGTGTTCTGGCGGCAGTGCAAAGCGTCCGCTTGCTGAGTCGTACGCTAGGTACCCAGCACTGGTCATTCCACCGAGCCACTCGCGGGCGTAGCGCTCATTGATCCCCACGCGGTCAGCCAGCTCTGCGCTAGTGGCTGGGCCATTTGCTGCAAGATCCTTGAAGAGGCCAAGACGGTCTCCGATGCCCGCCAACAGGGTGGCGGTCAAGCCGCTAGCGTCGCCCAGTACCTTGCCCACAAACTCTTCTGCTTTCTCCTGGTCGATGTTCGATGTCTGTTGCATGGTCAGGTTGTCCTCCTTGCTTTCGCACATTCCTCAGTACTATCTTGGCGTGTGGATCTAACAGAGTGCCTGCGTAACCATTAACGTTGCATAAACTCTCGCCTCTTGGCGTCAGTAGACTTACTCGTCCCAGGCCACAACCTCAACCTGCCGAACGATCTTTCCGTCACGCACATCGAGGTTCTCCGCAGCGAGCACGCGGATTCCATTCGGATACTCGCACGCTAGGTTGAACGCAACCCGGCTCTCGCCCACTACCTCGTTCTCGATGCGGTGGGTCAACTCCCGGC
>JAWWQA010000416.1:0-4824 GCA_033854695.1 Rubrobacteraceae bacterium | reverse complement strand
ACGCCAGAATGGCTCCTCGTAGACGACGACGAACTTGGTCACGGACCCCACCGGCATGCGCTGCATCAGCAGCGCGCGATCCGTCGGCAGCGCCGGCTCGAAGCGCAGCTGTGCGGCCAGCGGCGCCGGCAGCGCCAGCACCGCCCGTCTGGCCCGGACCGTAACCGTGTCCGCCACCACCTCCACGTAGTCGCCGCGCTGGCGCACCTCGCGCACCGGGGATTCCAGCCGCACGGCGTCGCCGAGCCGCTCCGCGACCCGGTTGGCGATCGTCTGCATGCCGCCCTGGACGCGGTCCTGCTGCGAGCCCCCCTCGATGTCAACCTGCCAATTGAAGCCGCCGACGTTGTGCAGGTGGAAGAGGACGTGGAGCAGTGACACCTCCGCTGGGTCTGACGTGAACATGGAGGTCCACACCTGGGCCATCATCTGCCGGGCCGGCTCCGAGGGCAGGTTGAAGCTGGAGTCGAGCCAGGCACCGAGCGTCTGGGCGTCCCACTCCCGCGCGCGCTCGGCCTCCCAAGGTGCTTGCAGCGGCACTTCCTTCGACAGCTGCTCCATCTCCCAGATGGCGAGTCCGAGGTTGGCGAGCGCGAAGATGTCCACATCCGGGATCGTGCCCTGGTAGCGGTGGAGCGTGCCGTCGTCGGTGACGAGCAGGTTGTCGCCCTCATTCCAGGTCGGGTAGGTGCCGACGCCCATCTCCTCGGCCAGCGCGTAGGCGCGGTCCTGGCCAGGGCCGAACCAGGTGCCACCGAAGTCCAGCCAGGTGCCGTCTGGCAGGTGCTCGGTGTAGACGCGGCCGCCGATCCGGTCGCGGGCCTCGAGCACGAGGGCGTCTCGCCCGGCCTGTTTCAAGCGAAGTGCCGCCGTCAGCCCGGCATATCCGGCCCCGACGATACAGACCTCGGTCTCCAAATGCTCCATCCCGCTCCTTCCCTTTCCCCAGCGAGGCAACTTGTCTGACCGCTATGATGCCAACTATTGAAGCCCGACGCATGATCCAAATGCACTATTTATTTGACTGGGCAGCAAGCTTTCGCCTAGAGCTTTATGGGAGAGTTATCTTCTATGCACCAAGCTGTCGAGAAGACCCTGTCTAGGCAACTCGCCCTCTAGCGCACCCTCTGGTCTGTCTCAAAAACGACGCAGCGTGTTGAAAAACTCCTTCGTGGCATTTTCTGACCCCGTTCAGGAGCTTAAAACACCGGTTTTGTAGTGTTTTCGTCTGGATTTTTAGGCGTTTTGGTCTTGTTTTGGGCTACCGATCGGTCCAACCACGACTTTTTCAACAAGCTGGACGGTTTTCGAAACAGTTGTTCGGAGAACGTCCATCCTCCGACTAACCCTTCTCTCTTTTGCAGCGAACCTGAGCGGCAACCCTCCCTCTAGCGCACGCAAGCTCCTTTGAACCTCGCTCTAAAATTTTCGTGCTAGGTCTTACTGATCTGTCGATGGTAGTCAGTAATTGGATAGCCTCCCGCTACTCATCGCAACACGCCACGCAGCTCCCGACCACAAACTCCACACTCCACCGCAGGAACGAGAGGGCTCCTAACGGACGAAGCTCACCTACCTCTATGGAGCGCTCGCTATGGAGCGCATTGTTTTAGGCGGGTGCGCCAGCGGTGGCTGTAGTAGCCTTGGGGTTAGGACCATACTGATTCTCACCCGGCTCGCTATCCAGCACCATAAAGATAAGCAGAATAATACCGCCAATGATCGGAATCAAACCAAGGAGTATCCACCATCCACTGCGACCAGTATCGTGGAGCCTGCGGACTGTCACAGCGATGCTCGGAATCAGGACCGCCAAGGAATAGAGACCCGAGAGCAGTCCAAGACCTGCTTGAGAGCTGAAGGTCCCCGTCAAACTGTCGATGAGAGCCAGCACGAGTGTGATGATAAGGTTGAAGAGGAAGAACATCCAGTACTCCTTACGCCGCGCCCGCCCGCTGAACACTGCGTACTTTTTCAATACCTCGAGGTAGCAGTTCATGATCGGCTCCTTTCTTTGTCCTGCCCGCTGTGTTGGCTAACTACTGAAGTATGGGAGAGATTAGGGGACTTGCGCATGATGCAAATGCACTATTTATTAATTAGATTGAGTTTAATCTAGAAGCGGCAACTCGCTCTTTTTAGACGTAAGCTTCCTTAGTGGTGTGTATCAAAAACCGACTTTCCGCACCCCCTTCTACGATTTTTGAGAATTTCCTTCTCCACATGCACATCATGGATGATTTACCTGCAAAACAGCGTTATCAATCACCTCAAATACTCGATTTCGCTCGGATGAGGAAGCAGCAAGGGAACCGGATTTGTCCATCGATACGGCGCTCCTTTTCGAAGGAGCGCTTTTCAAAGCACGCCCTGATCGCCAAGATACAAACCTAAAGCTGCAAAAACAGGTTACAAGCCGCTACAAATAATTCCACTTGTGCTCATTTGTAGGGTGCGGAAAGTCGGGTGATGGCGAGATAAAAAGGAAGCGCGGACAGGAGCGTAGAAGGCGAGCTCGTCGATCAGGTCCCCAGCCTGCAAACGAAATCGGCCCTTTTCAGCTATGGGATTGGTTCTTCTGGCAGTTGGTGGCGGCGAGGCAGGTGAGTATCGGCGAGGACGATGGGTAAAAGTCTCTCAAGGAGTGCTCCAGAACTGCTCGGAGATCTCACGCAGGAGACTGCCCCTCTTCGTGGCACCTATGCGACGGGCGGCAAGCTCGGCGAATTCTTCCTCCAGCTCGGCCCCAACGAAGGCGCGGTTGAGCTCCTTGGCAGCCACCCCCGTCGTCCCAGATCCGCAGAACGGGTCGAAGACCAGCTCGCCCTCACGCGTAGAAGCGAGTAGCGCTCGTCGCACCAGCCTCAAGGGCTTCTGCGTAGGGTGGTAGCCCATGCGCTTCTCACTTCTTGGGACAGTTGGGATGCGCCAGACAGAGGAGACCTGGGTGGTAGGGTTGGGGCTGTTTATGAGATCGTAGTTGAAGGTGTGGCGGGCGCCCCTGCCCTTGCTCGCCCAGAGGAGGGTTTCGTGGGCGTGGGTGAAGGCTGTGTGCAGAGCGTTAGGGACGGGATTGGGCTTGTGCCAGACGATCTGATTGATGATCCTGAAATCCAGGCTCTGCAAAGCGAAGCCGAGGCTGAAGATGATGTGATGAGTTCCTGAGACCCACAGCGTCGCGTTGGGCTTGAGGATGCGTCGCGCCTCTCGCATCCACCTGACGTTCCATTCATGATCTTTCAAAAAGCCCATCGAGCGATCCCACTCGCCCTTGTCGACAGACGCTATACGCCCGCTCTTCACGGTCACGCCGCCACTCGAGAGCCGGTAGGGCGGGTCAGCGAAAACCACGTCCACGCAGGACGCGGGCATCAGGCGCATCAGCTCGACGCAGTCCACGAGGTACACCATCGCACCCGGCTCACCATAGCTCTTCAGGTCGCGTAGCCCGCCCACAGAGGTATTTTGTAGAATGCTCGCAAGATTGCAACGTTTTGGGGAGAGGAGAGGCGATTTGGCCGGGGTATTCGTGGTCGGTTCGATCAACCAGGACTTCGTACTTAGAGTCGAGCGCCGTCCAGCGCCCGGCGAGACAGTCACCGACGCCGAACTCTCCCTCTTCCCCGGCGGCAAGGGTGCCAACCAGGCCATCGCCGCCGCCCGCCTCGGGGCCGAAGTGATGATGTTCGGCAGGGTGGGCGAAGACGCCTTCGGCAGGGATCTCGTGAAGAACCTTCGCGACAACAGCGTGGACACGAGCCGTATAGAAGCCATCCCCGATGCGCCGACAGGCTCGGCCTTCATCACCGTGACCCCCGACGGGGAGAACGCCATCGTCGTCTCCCCCGGCGCTAATCGGCGATTCGGCCCGAAGGAGGTCGAGACTGCCTCCCAAGACCTAAAACGGACGTGCGTGCTCGTCGCCCAGCTGGAGGTTGATGTCGATGCTGTGGAGACTGCCGCGCGGATCGTAGCCGACAGCGGAGGACGCTTCCTCCTCAACCTCGCGCCTCCACGCCAGGTCTCCGAAGCAATGCTCCGCCGGTGTGATCCGCTCGTGCTCAACGAGCACGAAGCCCAGTTCCTACTGGGTGACAATGCGGAAGACTCGGAGGAGTCTGCTAGGAAGATCCTCGAGCTCGGTCCCGAATCGGTGGTCGTTACGTTGGGCGCAGCCGGCGCTATCCTGGTGACCAAAGAGATCACCCAGCACTACCCGGCCCCTGAGGTCGAGGCCGTTGATACCACCGGGGCCGGAGATGCTTTTGTCGGGGCGCTTGCGGCAAAGCTCTCGAAGGGCACACCTCTCGAAGAGTCCGTCCCTTACGCAGTGCTGGCGGGCGCCGTCGCGGTGGCACATGAGGGCGCGCAGGGTTCGTTGCCGACGTCGGACGAGATAGAGAAGCTCAGCGACGCCGGGCCAGTCGGCTGACGTACTCTCACTCCTCTTCGCCAAAGAAGGGTGAGTCTCCTGCGAGCGTTCTCCTGGGCACGTTCGTGGTTAGCCTATACTCATCTGCAGCTGGGGCAAATATGAGCCGAACTCGTTTCATGTCAGCAGTAGCTTGCTCGTAGCGCTTTATAGCCGCACCATACCGTTGGCCAAGGTAGTAAATCAGAACATCGCTGTTGAGAAATGCTTCATCCATTTCTTGCGTATCACTATAGCAAGGTATGTGATCTGAAGTTACTGCCGCTTGTATCAAAAACGGTCTAGCGTGTTGAAAAACCCCCTTCGTCTCCTGTTCTGACCCCAGTTCACGGGAAGATGGCCTTGGAGCAAAATTTCAAGCGACCACAAGAAGTCGTGGTTTGTTAAGAATA
>JAWWQA010000415.1:0-7349 GCA_033854695.1 Rubrobacteraceae bacterium | reverse complement strand
GATGCCCAGTATCTCAGCAGCTTCGGCGACGGTCGACACTCGGTCGGTCGATCTGTCTGAGACGAATCGTATCGTGTCGGCAGCATAGCGCACCAGGACCAGTTACGGTAGGGAGAAGCCTGGATATTTATGCAACACCCCAAGATGTTGTGTTGGCCTTGGACCGGTCCAGACCGTTAGGACCGGGGCTAAGCGGGATTTGGTGCATCGTTATGCAGGATTCTGGATTTGGGTTTCCGAGAATTGGCTCATGTTTCCTTTAACTGCAGATCGGTGTAGACTCGCTCCATGATTGACTTTCCTATTGACGAACTCCTCGACGAGGACGAATGCATCAAATGGCTTCAAAGGCGTTTCCACCCGAATGGATTGAAGTGCCCGCGATGCGATTCGAGTGAGCGGCGCGTGGCCCAGCGCAATGGCCCGTGGAGCGCCTACCGCTGCAAAGCGTGCGACCGGTATCACACGATCCTGACCGGGACCGTCTTCGAGAAGACGCGCCAAGCGCCCTCGAAGCTCATTCTGATCTTGCGAGGGATCGCTAAGGGGGAGCCGACGGCACGTCTGGCAAGGGAGCTTGGGATCGGGCGGCCGCGGATGCACGAGATTCGCAAGAACCAGGTGCAAGCAAACCTCTATAAGACGCTGCCGAGTGAGCCAATGACGGACGAGGTTCTGGAAGCCGACGAGCTATATCAGAACGCGGGGGAAAAAAGGCGAGCCTCATACTGATCCCGATGACCCGCCCAGGCGGCGCGCCAACAAGCGGCCGGGACACGGCACTTATGAGACGGACCGGCCGCCGATCTTCTCAGTCAAGGGGCGTCAGAGCGGCCAAGTCCGCTACTACTTCGTTCGCAAGAGGAGTTCGGGAGCACAAAGCTGCCTTGAGGTGGTTGGGGCGTGCGTAGTGGGCGCAGGGGTGAAGGAGGTTGTGCTCAACACCGAGGAGTGGAGTGGATATGCTCGGGTCGAATCGAGGATCGGGATTGGGCATCGAACGGTCCGCCATGGGCGCGACGAGAATGGGCGTCGAGAGTGGGCGCGCGATGACGATGGAGACGGTATTGGTGAAGTCCACTGCAACGGTTGCGAAGGCGCTGGGGCGTCGCTTAGGACGTTCTTGAGAGTGTTTCGAGGCGTACACAAAAAGCACTTGGCTAAGTACGTGGCGACCTTCGAGACGATGACGAATGAGAAGCGAATCACGAGCGAAATCCTCCAGCGAATGTGCTTTGTTCAAGAGTCTTCGCAGTCAGAGGAAAACATGAGCCCGAGAATTTCCCTTGTCGGAAGCTCATGAATAAGGATGCGTTAGCTCTTTAGATGCTCTCCGAAGCTCGACTTATGTGGGGGCGCTGAACTTCTTCAGCTTTATGCCTGAAGAGACTCAAGCCCAGCCAGACTAGAGACGCCGAAAAGATGATGTCTCCAATATCTCCTATAACCTCGATAGACATTCCCAGCATGCCAACCCCGATGAACTCGTGTACACAAATCGCCACACCAGAGAGCACCGCGCCGATGATGAGCAGTATGCTGGCACCGCGCGGGTAAACCCCAGATCTTAGACTAGCCACACCAAACAAAGCGAATCCTAGGTCGGCAAGCAAAAGAGCCCAGAGATCTCCTTGGGTCCCCACTCCTTGGGTCCCCAGCGCCGTGCCAACGAAAGCCACCAGGAAGCCGACCAGCCCGAGGAGTCCAGCCTCTTCCAATACGTGCACATATAGCCCGACTAGTCCCAACAACAGCAGCACCTCGAAGCCTGACACGCTGGCGTCCAAGATGTCCACGCCTCCCGTGAAATAGACCTGACCGAGTACAAAAACCAACTGTAGCAAGACGGCGATTATTAACAGCACCCCGGCAGCCACAGCGGCTAGACCTCCCCCTCGGATGATGATGGGCGCTGTCCAGGGCCTCTCGCCCCCGTTAGCAACGATGTAGGAGACAAACACCAAGAGGAGGCCATTTACCGGGTGCAAAGCCGATATGAGAGGGGTGCTCTCCTGCAAGAAGTCGCTCACCGATCGGTACTGTAAGAGCATCAAAACTACTAACAGAGCCGCCGACCCTACCTTCCAGCGATCAAGAGTGCCAGTGACGACCGAGACCACGGCTAGGATCAGCAAGACTATCGATGCGTATATCAGTAGATTGCCAAGCGATAGGTGCGGACCGAAACTCCCTGCTCTAAAGACGCCAACCCCTGCGAGGAAGAACTGGAGTAGCATGCAAGCGAATATGAGCCAAGCAAGACCCTGATATACGCGGTAGATCACTTGGTTCATCCTAAACACTCCTCTTTAGGTTAGTTTTGTGGGTATCCTAACACCTAGCAGGAACCGCCGCGCCAGTAGCCTTCCACGCGTCCCACATGCTCGACGCGCTCGCGGCCTATGAAAGCTGCGTCAGGGGCGCGTACGGTGTCGGGGTTTCGGGAGATCAAGAACCCGGTCTCGGCAGCGTAAACCCTGCCGAGGTCGTTAGCTTCGACGTGGCGCTCAAGCCGCGAAGCAATCCTCAAAGCGATGTACCCGTGCTCGCTTCCCACCGGCACCATCTTTCTAAGCTCTCCCTCGACCAACTCGTAACGGATGCCGTCCTCCGGCTTGTTCAGAAGCTCTTCGGCTGTGACTGGTCCGGTCTGGATGTCCATAAAACCTCGCTCCCTCGATCGAGGTCGCGTACTCACAGTCCCTCATTATACGCGTCAAGTGGCCGCACTAGAGCTCAGACACTGCCAAAAGCTCCTTGCTCGATCTGCCCGACCGAGAGTTGGGAGTCGTGTTCTTTCGACTCACTACTCGCGAGATTTCGGAGGCTCTCCCCAGCTTTTGGTGCTTGGGGTTCGCTGCGAGCAATAAACCCTCCTTTGGAAGGTGATTGTGCTCAGCTTGGAACCATTTGTAGATGGCTGAAGGTCCGATATGAGACAGCCAAGCCGACTTTTGGGGCGGTCAGGCGGCGTGTGGGCGAGTGCTCTACTTTGCGTCACCAAAAGCTGGGGAGAGCCCCTTTTACGCCGAATACGCGCTGCTGTTGGTACTCTTCGGTCTGGTGGCTGCGCATGGGGCCTACTTCGGACGGAAGCTCGTAAACCTGGCCGAAGCGGAGCAGAGAGCCCAAAACCCCAAAGAGGCCGCTTCCTTCGCCGACCGGCGCCGCGCACTCCAGTGGGTCTCGAGCAAGGTTTCTTGGTTGGATCTCGCGGTCAGCCTTGCGGTCGTAGTCCTCGCCGTCAACAGTTAGGAGCGCGACGAGGCCCGGCGTGCTGCCACCGTTTCCGGACGGTAAGAGATTATTCCCGTGCCGGCAAACCGCCAATCCGCAGTGGCCCTCGCCGGCGGTGGACGGTAAGGTAGGCGAAGTCCTCCGAGTCGCTCCTCGTCGAGCGACGAGCCCCTTTGGGGACGAACGCAACCATTCCCGCTCGCAGGCGGTGCTCGTGCCCGTTTACCGCAACGACGCCCGACCCTGATACCCCAACGATGAGCACGTCCACCTCTTCGTTGATGTGCTCGTCGACACCTCCTCCCACCGAAAACCTCACCAAGTTGACGTTGATATCGTCGCCCTGCTCCAGGGTCCAAACCACGCCCGCCCGTTCCCCGGTGGCGAGTTTCTCATGGAGGTCCGCTATGTTTGTCCTACGCATCCGACGAAGATCTTAACTCAGTTTCACAGCTTGGCGGAATCTTGTAAGACATGCTAGATGTGAACGTCGAATACACTCGTGCGTCCGTCACAGGCAAAGCCTGGGGTTTCAGGGGCGGGCAAGTCTTGTCGCAGCGAGACGGAGCGGGCTCGCCCTTTCTCTAAGTACAATGTTTTCCTCGGGAACGACTAGGGAAGAAGGACAGAACTACTAGGAAAGAAGGACTATTTATGGCCAAGAACGTGGCGCAGTTCATGCTGGAACGCCTGAGCGAGTGGGGGGTAAAGCGCATCTACGGCTACCCCGGCGACGGCATCAACGCGCTATTAGGTGCCTTCCATGAGGTCGGCGACCAGGTAGAGTTCCTCCAAACCAGCCACGAAGAACTGGCGGCCTTCGCGGCGTGCGCTCACGCGAAGCTCACCGGTGAGGTGGGGGTGTGTATGGCTACCTCCGGTCCAGGTGCTATCCACCTCCTTAACGGACTCTACGATGCCAAGCTTGATCATCAGCCCGTGGTGGCCATTGTCGGGCAGCAAGTGCGCATGGCCTTGGGTAGCAGCTTCCAGCAGGAGGTCGACCTCCTCAGCCTCTATAAGGACGTGGCAAGCGAGTTCGTGCAGTATTGTATGGCTCCAGAGCAGGCGGCCCACCTGGTCGATCGTGCCATCCGGATCGCGAAGGCTACCCGGTCTGTTACCTGTATCATCGTCCCGGACGATGTGGCCGAATCCGAGTATCAAGAGCCCCCACGTCAGCATGGCGCAGTCTTTTCCGGCGAGGGTTTCCCCGCGCTCCCGCGTGTGATCCCACAGGATGACGATCTGCGGCGCGCAGCCGAAGTCTTGAACGCGGGCGAGAGGGTTGCGATGCTGATCGGCGCGGGTGCGATGCACGCTGCCGAAGAGGTGAAAGAGGTTGCCAACATCTTAGGGTGCGGGGTGGCCAAGGCGCTAAACGGCAGGGCGGCGCTGCCGGACGATCTCCCGTTCGTAACCGGGGCGATAGGTCTCTTGGGCACCAAGCCAAGCAACGAGATGATGGAGAACTGCGACACGCTTCTGATGGTGGGCTCGGGCTTTCCCTACTCGGAGTGGTTGCCGGAACTGGGTCAGGCGCGCGGCGTGCAGATCGACATCGACGGCAAGATGCTTGGTATCCGCTACCCGATGGAGGTCAACCTCATCGGTGATTCCAAGGAGACCTTGCGGGCGCTCATCCCACACCTTCGTCCCAAGGAGGACCGCTCCTGGCGGGAGAAGATCGAGGGCGAGGTTTCGCGCTGGTGGAAGATCCTGGAGAATCAGGCGATGCAAGACGCCCAACCCTTGAACCCGCAAAGAGTCTTCCACGAGCTCAGCCCGCGCTTGCCCGACCGCTGCATCGTCATCGGCGACTCTGGCTCGGCCACCAACTGGTGGGCCAGGCACCTCAAACTGCGCGACGGCATGATGGCAGTGCTCTCGGGCACGTTGGCGACGATGGGGCCGGGTGCCACGTACGTCTTGGGCGCGAAGTTCGCCCATCCCGATCGTCCCG
Organism: Rubrobacteraceae bacterium; assembly: GCA_033854695.1. Lineage (GTDB taxonomy): Bacteria > Actinomycetota > Rubrobacteria > Rubrobacterales > Rubrobacteraceae > Rubrobacter_F. The sequence goes on along the minus strand of JAWWQA010000415.1, from coordinate 2,149 downwards.
TGGTCGCCGCTTTGGGCGACGGGACTATGCAAATGTTTGGCTTCGGCGCGCTGATCGACGTTGCAAAGTACTGGCGGCGCTGGAGTGACCCGCGTCTGATCTTTCTCGTCTTGAACAACCAGGACCTGAACCAGGTGACCTGGGAGCAACGCGTGTTGGCGGGCGACCCTAAACTCGATGCCTCGCAGAACATCCCCGACTTCCCCTACGCCCGCTTTGCCGACATGCTTGGCTTCAAGGGTATCCGGGTGGATTCACCAGACCAGGTAGCTGATGCTTGGGACGAGGCGCTCAGAGCAGATCGCCCCGTGGTCTACGAAGCCGTAACCGACCCCGAGGTGCCACCGCTACCGCCGCACATCCGGTTCGAGCAGGCTAAAGGATTGGCTCAGGCACTGGTCAAGGGGGACCCGGAGGCGGTGAGGATCGTCAAACAGTCGCTCAAGGGCAAGCTCCAAGAGTTCACTACACGCTAGCGAAGGCTGGCTGAGGAAGTGTGCATCGCTACTTGACCTTGCCGGTCAGAAAGTAGGTTCGCATTACGCCTTTGCCCTTGATTTCGACGACGCCACGTTCTTCGAATTCGTAACAAGGCTGCAGCCGCTGGTACGTTGTCTCTGTTACCTGGATGGCGCCCTCGACCCCGTGTGACTCCATGCGGCTTGCGGTGTTGACCGTGTCGCCCCACAAATCGTAGGCGAACTTGTCGGTGCCGATGACCCCGGCTATGACCGGACCGGAATGAATGCCAATGCGCATCCGCATCGGCCTGCCGTGTGGCGCAATGCGGTTCGCCATCTCGTCGCGCAGCGCCAATGCCAGTTCAGCAGCGACTTCGGCGTGGTCTGGGCGCGGCGTCGGTAAACCGCTGACCATCATGTAACAATCACCGATTGTCTTGATCTTTTCCACGCGGTGCTGCTCGACCAGGCGGTCCAGGGACGAAAAAACGTCGTTGAGCCAGAGTACGACTTCTTCGGGAGCCAGACGTGATGAAACCGGTGTGAAGTTTGCGATGTCGGCGAATAGCACGGTAGCCTCGGAGAACCTGTCGGCGATGATGCCCTTTTCGTGCTTGAGCCGGTCGGCGATCGAATGCGGCAGAACGTTAAGCAGCAGTTGCTCGGAAAGCTCGCGTTCCGCGTCCAGCTCATGCATCGCTTGTGCCAGAATGCGGTTACGATTCTCGAGCTGGAGATGGAGAAGTCGTGTTTCGAGCAGATTCTTAATGCGCGCCAAAACCTCGTCGGGGTCGAACGGCTTGGAAAGGAAATCCTTGGCACCTTCGGACAGCGCACGCTGCTTCACATCGGGGCTGACGTCGGCGGTGAGAACCAGAATGGGCACGTAGGCGCCCGGCGGAATGCAAGCTTGTAGTTGCTCCATCACCGCGAAGCCGTCCAGGTGTGGCATGTGCAGGTCGAGCAGGATCAGGTCGGGAGCCAGCGCGTTGAAAAGCGGCAGCGCACGGCGTGGATCGCTCGTGCTCTTGACGTTGGTGTAATCGTCCGCCAGGAAACCTTCTAGCAATTCGATGTTCGCTTCCTGGTCGTCTACTATCAGGATGGTGGCGTTCCTCAAGTCTCTTTTTAGCTCTTTGAGCGACACTATTACTTCTCTTTAAGGACTTCGTCTATGGCCTCGAGGAACTGCTCGACGTCGAGCGGCTTGGTCAGGTAGTCGCGCGCGCCGGCTTGAGTCAATCGTTCGACGCGACCCGGCGTAACATCGGCACTGATAACGATGACCGGAATGTCGCGCGTGCGTGGCTGGCTTTGCAGCTGCTTTAGCACCTCGTCGCCTGTTATGTCCGGCAGGTGCAGATCCAGCAGGATCAAATCCGGGCAATGTTCCCTCGCGAGATCAAGGCCCATACGTCCCTGCAACGCTGATAGGAGTGTGATGCCAGCGCGCTCGGAGAGAATGGCTTCGACCAAGCCGAGGTTCGCTAAGTTATCCTCGATATAAAGTAACGTCGACGATCTCTCGGGCGCCTCGATCCCACCCGGTGTAGCCGCAGCGTGACCGCTTCGCTCCAATCGCTCTAGCGGGCTTTCGGCAAGAGCCAGCGCGACGGCGAACGTGCTGCCCTGTCCAACCACGCTTTCCGCCGTCATCACGCCACCCATCGCCTCGACCAGACGTCTGG
>JAWWQA010000414.1:0-4734 GCA_033854695.1 Rubrobacteraceae bacterium | reverse complement strand
AGCTCCCCTAGGGTCGTCGCGCGATCTTCGGGATGAACGAACTCGATGAACGGTTTGGCGAGCAGTTCCCGGACCGTGTAACCGAGAGTTTCCTCGAACGCCGGGTTTATGCGCTTGAAGTACCCGTCCAGACCGGCGATGCACAGCAGATCGGGTGAGAGCGCGAAGAAGCGTTCCCGCTCTTCTTCTGCTTTCTTGCGCTCGGTGATGTCTCCCAGCCGCGATTCATCCTCGTCTTGCTGGTGCTCGATCACGTCATCATCGCCTCGTCGTTAAATGGCGGGGCGTAACCTTTGACGTCGCTAAATCATCGGGGCATGTGCCCGGAAGATATGTGGTTTTTCGATCGGCCAAGAACCGCTCCCCTTGCAGTTCCTCTTCGGTATCACAGCCTACCACAGGACCGTGCTCCAACACTTAGCATACCACCGTACGGATAAACACGCCGATGTTTCCTAAACGTGCGTGATCCATTTGGATCACAGAAACATGAGTAATTTGGGTCATACAAAGATGACTTATCTTCTTCATGACAGATCCACCGCCTCCGGGTAACAATATAGGTTTGCAACGCTCGAAGTAAGACGAGCAACAGGGGAAGTTAACGTATGAAGCTTGTGCTGGACCTCTGGTACAAGGCCCGGGATTGTGTAAGGAGAGAACAAGCAGCTCCACGAACGGGATAGTAGGCACGGTGTGTAAGCACAACACTCACACGAATACCGGTGCTCAGATGCGCCTGGTAGGGAAAGAGGCAACTGAATGGTGACCGTGATCGAGCGTACTGAAGGGCGTTACGAGGTTCAACACGTGGAGTTTGGTAGTGTCTACAGGTGGTGTCCAGAGTGTGTCATAGTCGAGTGTGACTGCGGCGAGAGGCTGACTCTCACCTCCTCCATAGCCACCTGCCGGTGCGGAGCGGACCACACCGCCTTAGTTCGAGAAGAGTTGGTGGCTATGGGACGACTGGGAGACGAAGCGCTTCATCCCTGGCGCTCCTTGCACTACTTCGCGGATACCGGGCTACCTTACTGAAGAGAATTCGACAAAGCGGACGAGGCGGCAACGGAAGCGCTGAGTCCGTACCTGCTACCGCAACCAGGTCGGTCTGAGAATGAACAGAGAAGAGGAGGTCGGCGGGTGGCGAAGACCATCGAAAAGAATCACGGACACCACGCAGCGCGCGGTGCCCGGCTACAGGGTGCGGGACGCCCGGTGCTCCTGCGTTACGCTATAGCCAGGTGCGAGGACAATAACCCGAAACTATTCCGCGTCCCCTTGAAGTCCGGCGAAGAGGCGTTGCCGGTATTCTCTTCCAGGAGGGCGGCCCAGAGTTTTGTTTATTCCAACGCGTTTGGATGGGAATGGTATACGAAAGAATTCTCGTCTGGGGAATTGGTCTCCCTGCTCCTCGGACCTTACTTGGACGTCGAGTGGGTGCTGCTCGATCCTCCCCCAGCATACCTCGCGACAGAATATAGCCCGGCAAACCTCATGCGCTGGGAGAGCTTCATAGACTACCTCTTGGGATAATCGGTGTAGGCGTCCCGATACCGCTGGCCGGCTCTTGGACAAAGAGAAGGAGGGTCACGAGATTCGTGGCCCTCCGCTTGGTAATGCTACCGATTTGTTTAGGCCGCGGTCCTAAGGGCTTGTCCGTATTCGCCGGTCCTCAGCATCTGCTCCGCCTCGCGCTGCAGCTGCCTGATCCGCTCGCGCGAGACCTTGAGCTCCTCACTTAGTTCGGCGAGTGTCGACGGGTTGCGTTCGTCGAGGCCGTAACGACGCACCAGGACGTACCGATGACGCTCGGGGAGTAGATCTATGGCCTCACCGAGCTGGGCGGTCTCCATCTCCCGCATGACCGTGCCCGCGGTGTCGGAAGCCCGCTCGTCCTCGACGAAATCGCCAAGCTCCGAGCTGTCCTCAGCCGAGCTCAAGGGCCGGTTGAGGCTGTTGGCGTCAGGCATGGCGTCCTTTACCTCGCGTACCGCGTCTACGGTCCACTCAAGCCGCTCAGCGACCTCCTCGTCGGTGGGCTCGCGCTCGCGCACAGCCGAGAGCTCGTTGTAGGCTCGAGCCATCTTCCGGATCTTCTCGCCCATGTGTACCGGCACCCGGATGGTGCGTCCCTTGTCCGCAACGGCCCGCTGCACCGCCTGCCTTATCCACCAAGTGGCGTAGGTGGAGAAGCGGTACCCTCGGTCGGGGTCAAACTTCTCGATGGCCTTCATCAAGCCTAAGTTGCCCTCCTGGATGAGGTCCTCGAACGGCAGGCCCATCCCCCGATACTTCTTTGCGACCGAGACCACGAGCCTGAGGTTCTTCTCGATCAACCTCTGGCGAGCCTTCTTGTCGCCCGCCTTGGCACGCGTGGAAAGGTCTATCTCTTCCTGATGGGTCAGGAGCTTGCCCTTGTCGATGCGCGCAAAGTAATCTGGTAGAAGCTCCGGCGTCTCATCCGTGCGATCCCTGCGTGTGGTGTTTTTACTCTCTGTAGACACTAGTAACCCCCTGTTGTCTGTACTAAACATCTCCTCTTTGATCGTGATTATACATCATTACTATCAATTTTGCAAGTGTCTACTATATAAATTTAAAGCTTGAGTTGAAAGGTTGTAGGCTGTGAGGGAGGTGAGCAAGCGCAGCTATGATCATATGCACTGGTACCGGTGTTGAGCACGGTTGGAGAGTGGTGAATGCTGCTCGTGGTACGCGAGCTACTGGCGGGTCCCAGGCGGTTTGAGGATCTATTGGAGCTGGGGCATGGTCGGGATCCAGGATGTATCGTCACTTACTATTTTATTGAGAAATTCGAAAAAAGTGTGGGAATTTGTTGCGAAGACGTGGAGAGTCGTGTATATTAATGTTTTCAACGGAAGTGTTGTGCATGAGTAGTAAGCGGCACAGGTTCCGGCAGAGAGGGGGGCATCGAATGATAAGGATAACCATCGAGGTCGGCAGGGGCGCTACCCGCTACAGGGTGGCGATACAGGCTGAGAGCATCCGGCGTGCTCTGGAGATTGTGGAGGGACTCAATCCTGGGAGTAATTTCAAGGTAACGTTTCCCATCGACCCCGAGATGTACTTTGTCAAGGATCCCGCCGCCACGGCTGGCCCGATCGGGCGAGAGAAGCTGGCAGCGTGAGCCGGCGAGCGTAGGGCTCGTTTGTCAAAGCCTTCCCCCGCTCGCTGCGGGGAGTGGGCTCCCCATTAGGGAGGTTTGGTATGACTGAACATACCAGCTTGAAGATCAAGCTCACCAGGACCGTCCGCGACTTCAGCGGTAGCCCCTATCCCAAAGGCTCGGTGTTGGAGGCTCGGGTCGCCCCCGATGGAATGTTAGAGGTAGCCGGGGCACAGCATCTGCCGCTCTTTCCCTACGAGTGGGAGCTTGTGCTGACCGACGAGGATCTCGCGCGATTGCTGGACGGGTAGCCTTAGCCGGAAGCCTTCTCGAAGATTGCCAACGCCGGGGTGCTCGCCACGCTCAAGCCGCCTCCCCGGCACTTCGGAACGTTAGGTGATGCCGCGACGCGAGGGGGCGGCGAGCCGTTTTTGTGACTCCCGGTGCGGGTATAGCGGGTGAAAGTGTGGCAGTCCGAGCGGTAGGAGGAAGAGATGGACGTCGGTGAACGGATCACGAGCACCCGCGACGAGCACTACGATCTTGTCAGCGTGCTTTACCACGCCTTGCAGGGCGCCGACGCCTGCGACAGGTATGCCCTGGACGCCGAGATGAACGGGAACGAGCGGTTGGTCGGTTTCTTCCGGGAGGCGCAGGTAGTGTACACGGAGGTAGCCGAGCGCGCCAAGATGCTGCTCGGCATCCTGGAGGTACCACCCGATCCAGCTGTACCGCCAGATATGCCACCGGAGGGTGGGGTCTCGCCGAGAGACGTCCCGACCCACCCCGCAGACATGCAGACGGGTGAGGGGCGCTCGATTTCGGGTTAGGGCACCGTATCCCCGGCCCAGGCAACCATCGATGGTGCTCTTATCTTCGCATACCATCGGTACGGCGCCCAGCGTCTTCGTGTGCGATCCTTCCGCGCACTTTGGCCATTATCGGCTATGGAGATGGACTGGTTGTTTGTAGGCTTGCCGGCGCGGGTACCCGGTGAGATCAGAGAGATTTCTTACAATGGGAGGACGAAGCGAAGTACGACGAGGTCATAATAGTGATCGAGGTGCCAGGAGATGCGGTTCTCAGGACGAGATGGAAGACATCCACTTGCAGCTCTCCAACGAGGAGTCTTCTTACGCTGGGTTACCGTACAGCGCAGAGTTCCCAGAAACAGCCAGAGTGAGGTGGAACTATGACGGACACAAAGTTTGTGTGCTCTGTATGCCGGAACGTCTTCTCGGAGCACCGGGCGAGCGTGAACCCTGCTGACCCCGAGGAGGACCAGATCAGGTGTCCCAAGTGCGGTTCCTACCGCATAGAGCCCGACCACTTCGATCCTGACGAACCGTTGGAGAGCCTGATCGAGGAGCCCGAGTAAAGAGGGTACGGATCGAAGACCGAGTGGCTCGAGCAGCGATGATCCGGATGTTTGACCACACTGCGGACGTCGGGTTCGAGGTGGCGGAGGCTCCAACGCTCGAGCACCTGTTCGGTCAAGCCCATCGAGCGCTGCTCATGACCATGTTCGAGTGGCCGCCGGAGAAGGGGGAGGAAGAACGCCTGGTGCGGCTGTCGGCCCCTGATCTGGAGGCTCTCCTGGTGCGTTG
>JAWWQA010000413.1:0-8941 GCA_033854695.1 Rubrobacteraceae bacterium | reverse complement strand
CGTCATCGTGTTCTGAGCAGGAGTGCCTGCCCACTTGAATCTGGGCTCTGCGCCACGGCGATGGCCGTGAAAACCAGCACAATCATAGCGGCTCCCAGCGCTCCTAACGCAATAACTTTCTTCAATTTTTCCTCCTTTTCCGTAAAGCCCCGCGAACTAATCTACAACTTTCGCACGCTCGCCCAGTGCTCGCACCCCCCAAAAGGAAGATCCTTTCCAATCGAAAGTATGATCTCTCTTTGAATCATCTGGGAAAGCACACAACGTGTATTTGTTTTTATTCACGAGGCCGCGTCCCGGGACCTGCGACGCTCCGTGTGCGTATACGCTTCCTCCTTGGCCTAAAGACCCCCGGAGGAAGGCGGGACCGAAGTCGAGTGGGGCTAGGAAGTTGATTTTAGGAGATCTTGCGGAGGATGGTGTTTACTGATCCCCTGTATTCGAAGCAGAGTAACTCGATGTGAGACCGTCGTATCCTTGGGTTATTCCTATCACCATCTCTTGGCCGCTCCTAGCCCTCGGAGTGACCTTCCTGCACTTTGGTCAGTTGCCGGGAGACGCCAAGCAAGTAGCCGCCACCGTGCTTGGTTTCCTCCTCGTAGGCGTGCGCTCTCTTTGAGGAACGCTTCAGAGGTTGCGCCACGCTCCAGGTTATGCCTATAGTTACGGAAGATGCGGCTCCCTAGAGGAGGGGAAGGAAACTCCGAGGTCGGTGAAAGTGCCATAACACGCGCAAGCGAATGGGAGCCTCTTGCGCTCTGGCCTCGTCCTTGTAGGGGGAGAGATTGTCGAGAACGGCACTGATAATGGTGCTTCTGGTTACCGCCGGGCTGTTCATGGTGGGCTGTGGGCAACAAGAACAAGGGCAAGACACCGAAACTACCGAGGAGACCACGGCCGAAGAGACCATCGCCGAAGAGACCATCGTCGAAGAGACCACCGCCGGGGAAACGATTGTAGAAGAGACGACCCGACAGGAAACCACTGCTGCTGCTGCTAGCGATAGTGAACAGATGGCGGAAGTCAAGGTCGAGGCCGCTCCTCCCGCTCAAGCGGCACTCCCTCCGCCCTCGAACGGGGAGAGTCACTACCCCGACGGGCACATGCCCTCTCAGGAGTTAGGCGTCAACGAAGCCGGGCAGAACGTTTCGAACACCCCCGCAATCTTGCCGGCGAACACCACCGTCTTCTTCCCTGGTGGAAATGGGGTAACCTACTCTTGCACCGGCGGCCCCCCGTTTGTCTATGATCCTGGCTCGATGGGGAACTGTACTGTCCAGCAAATCGGCCCGCCGGCCGGCCTTATCTGCGATGTTCCTACCACTATCATAATCATGCACGATATGCACCAATTCGTTGCTGACGGTAGCCGCTGTTATAGCATTACTGGTGATGCCAGTCGCCCCCCTCCAGGCGCAAACTTACCCCAGGCGCAGGCTTACCCGCCTGGCACTGAGCTCGCCCCTTATTCACCAGCTACCTAGTTTCTGGTGCGAAATGGAAGACTCGACACTTGCCCAGGTGTCCCCGCCTCTTTAGCACGCTGATCCTGCCCTCGATCCCCGCTCGGTAGCGCGGCCCTGGCCTAAAAGGCCAAATATCATCAAAAATAGTACAAACGCATCATGTCTTCCCTTTCTGCGTACGGCAACATTCTTCTTGTTATGTAAGGGTGGCAGATAGTTCTGTCCAGGCCAGAAAGGAAGTGGTTGTGGCTGCTGGAGGTTATGGTGTGCCGGTTGTTGGGACGCAAGAGAATGTCCATGTGACGGGCCGGAGGATCCCGGCCATTATCGTGGATGGTTTGCTGATCGGCATCCCGGTCAGTTTGCTATCCATGCTCTTCGGAACCAACGAGGCTAATGGCGGCAACGTGAGTGTCCCCCTGGTGAGCCTGTCGACTCTGATCTTCTTTCTTTACTTCGTACTCTTGGAAGGATATCTGGGGCAGACTGTGGGTAAGATGCTTCTTGGGATAAAGGTTATTCGGGAAGACAATGGCGAAGTTCCTGGAATTGGCACCGCTGTCATAAGGACTCTTCTGCGCCTGATAGATGGCCTTTTTGCTTACCTGGTAGGCTTCATTGTAGTGTTGTCCTCCTCAAAGAGGCAGCGTCTAGGAGACATGGCAGCACATACCCTGGTAGTACGTAAGTAAAGGAAGGGAAGCTGCGTTGAAGAGCCGGGGTAGAATCTCGGCTCTTCTTATGCCACCGCGCTGGTAGCAACCATATTCTATCTCTCTCTTGTAGAGGTCCTCCGGTACCTCGGAAAGGGTGTCCTCTTCTGCCACCGGTCTGTGGTATGCCGGGGAGGCAGGCGTTTTGGTGGCGCTCGGGTAGCCCGTCGTGCAATACTTGTTTCGGAACCGACTCGACATTCGGGAGGGCGAGCGTTGGAGATCTATAGCCAGGTCGTCACTACAAACTCTTTCACGGCCGAGGCGGTCCTGCTCGGTTTCTTGGTGCTGCTCGTCGGGCTAGTCCACCAGAGCGAGACCTTCGAGAGACTGGTGGGCTCTAAGGTCAGGGGACCCTTGTACCTGGCCCACGGGGCGTACGGACTACCCTTGATACTCCTGCTGATGGAAATCCAAAGAAGATCTCCCCGTAGGTCCGGCGGCGGATTGAGGATATTGGGCATCCTGGTGCTCGTAGTGATAGTGGTGATCATAGGAGTCCTCGCCCTTATAGCCTTCCTCATCTACAGGTATTTGAGGAGGCGGCGTTAAGGGGTAGTAATCCTCATGCCAGCCTGTCATGGCTGACAAAGTGTGCTGAACGGTCTCAAGACCCGCTTGTGCAGTATCTTCACGAAGCCGGGGATGCACTCACGATCTATCTGTTGTGGGGCGCGGTGCTCTAGGCGTTCTCGCGCCCGTCGGGTACGACGGTACCGTGCGGCTTGTTCTCAATCCAACGGGTAAACCTCTCCACGCCGGGGTGGCTGGCCAGGGCTTCTACGGTGTTGTACTCCCGCTCGAGCTCCTTGTTGTCGAGCACGGCGTGGACGTTCCTGTGGCAGGGGCGGCACAGCAGCGCGATGCAATTCTCTATCTCCCGCCGGTCAAACGCCTTCTTGGCGCGTTTCTTCTTGTGCCGCGACCTCGGGACGAGGTGGTGCCGTGTCAGCTCACGCACGAAGCGGCCACAGAGCTCGCACGCGCCGTCTTCACCTGACCCGAAGTTCTCGGTTCTTGGATGCGCCTCCGCGATCTTCTGGAACAACGTCTTCTCGGCCATGAGTGGTAGCTTAATGGCCAGGGACACGCTCCTCAACTGTTGTTGGGCAACTCACTCTGTTCAGAGCCAGCAGGAAGCCGGGTTAGCGTCGGTGAACATCAGCGATGAAGACGGTCAATCTCGCGAGCGAAGGCAGTGTAGACCAATTCCCTGTGCATAGAGGAGAACGCGAGGAGCCGGTTGCCGGTAGTGGGTGCCATCTCCAGTAAGACGTATCGGTCACCGCGGCGGTGGACCTCCAGTAAGACCCCGGCAAAACCGTCTTGTAGGGGATCCAACTCCACGAAGAGGAGCTCCAAAAGTTCGATGTCTTCTGTCGGCTTCATTCCTCGACCACTCCTTCCTAAGGATAAGCTCCCAGAGTCCGAACGACACCCCTCAAAGCCGCCGAACACCTCCTAAAGCCACCAGATAGACTGCGAGGCTACTTTGTTCGGAGGTTTTATTGAGAAGGATGAAGAAAATTTGCAATACTTAATGTTTCTTAGTATTCTACTTATGGTGGCTTTTTGTCCGAGGCCACCCGCCGGGGTAGTTTCTATACCCGGGTGTCTTTTCGGCGGTAGGCCCCCCTCCAGGACTACCTACCGCCGAAAGGTTCTCTTGCCAAAACGAGTGGAGGGCGTACTTGTATCTTGGGGATATACGCCTAGGACATCCTCTCAACCTCTTCCAGCGCCTTGAGGTATGCGAGGGGACTTCGCTCCTTCATGCGGCTGGGCTTATGCCTTGAGCCTATCGAGGTGTTGCTTACGGAACTTTGCCACTTTGGGCGCGATCACGACCTGGCAGTACGGCTGCCCCTGGTTACGCCGGAAATACTCTTGATGGTAGTACTCGGAACCATAGAAGGCGCCAGAAGGCGTTGCCTCCGTAACGATAGGGTCGTCCCAGATACCCGCCTCCTCCAATTCGGCGATCACCTCCTCGGCGATGCCCTTCTGCTCCGGCGTGTGGTAGAAGATCACCGAGCGGTACTGCGTTCCTACGTCCGCGCCTTGGCGGTTCAAAGTGGTGGGATCGTGGATGGAGAAATAGACTTCCAAGATCTCCCGGAACGAGATGACTGCAGGGTCGAAGGTAACCCGGACTACCTCCGCGTGACCGGTAGTCCCGGTACAGACTTGCTCGTACGTAGGATCTGGCACGTTGCCGCCCGCGTAGCCTGACACTACCTCTTCCACGCCCCGCAGCTCGTCGAAGACAGCCTCCAGGCACCAGAAGCAGCCACCCCCGAGCGTGGCGATCTCCGTGCGGGACGCATCTTCCGACTGCTTATCGTTAACCGGCATCATCGCCACTACTCCCTCTGCTCGTGTGCTACCTGACAAGCCCGGTATACCGCACCCGACGATAGTATGCACGAGACGCGATCATCTTCTCTACCCCTCTCCCCACATCGTTGAGTCTGTCGGGTTGCGAGAAGATAGTGTGATACCTATAAAAGACCTGCCAATAGCCGAATTACAATCGCGCGATTCACCTGATAAGAGCAAGTGTAAACGTATCACGCGAAGCTCGCGAATAGCCACCGCGTGATAGAGAGTGGTGATTTCCGGGTAAATCGTGCTAGATGGCCAGTTCTCATCTAGTTACTGTGACGGATTGGTGTTGCTCATTCTTCATGCAGGATCTCACCGCGAGAGAGACGGCGGGCGATGTCGTAAGTCTGTCCTTGAGAACGCATCGTAGGAGAATGAGCGGCGAGATACCTTGTGGAGGCGACCAGCACGTGCGTGCCGGTCGTGGTACCACGTAAGAGGGCGTGCTGAGAAAACGCTGCTTCGACGGCCTGCATGGTGTGGAAGTTGCGGTCCTCGCGCAGGAGCAGGCGGCCCATAAGGGCCAGCAGCCGGTCGACCTCCCCGCCGCCGTAAAGGTAGCGGGCTACCAGCTCCCCCGCCGCGTTCACCCGCTGCCGTTCGTCTAGCAGCGCCGGAAGTTCCTCCAGCAGCTCCTCCGGCGCTGTTTCCGGGCCGTTCGGCTCTGGTAGGTGCGTAGGTGGGATGTTGAGGAAGCGGTCGAGGTGGACGCTCATCGCTGCATCGAAAACCCCTCGCAGCAGCTCCGGAGAGGGTATTCGCCGCAGCCCTTGGTGCACAGCGTTGGCGAAGGTGAAGGTGTGGAGCGCGGTATCCCAATCACCGAACTCGTTCGTGGTGGGGAAACGGGCGATGCGCAGCGACGCGGCGTATGCAACAGCCTGGGCCAGTTCTTCTTCAGTGGCGCCCTCCCGCAGCGCCTCGAGCAGCGCGCCAGCGATGGCTTTCGAGTCTTCGCCCAACAGCACAGAAGCCAGCTCCTCGCAGCCCTCCCACCTCCCGTGCCGGTGGCGGCCACTTTCCAGAGCGGCCGGCAACTCCTCGAAGGCGCTCTGGAGGATCTCCACCAGGTCTACAGGGTTGCGCCAGGAGTTCGACTCCTCCATCCGGGTGACGCCCGCGTACCCTTGGGACAGGCTGGCTAGGACCGGCTCGGCATGCGACCAGCCAGCCACATCTAGCGCTTCGAAGGCCTTGTTGGTGAAGTCGAGGACGTGCCCGAAGCTCAGATAGCGGTGATCTGTGGCGGCGGCGAAGAGCATGTCGGCCATCTGGACGTGATCTGCTCCCGCGCGGATCGCAGAGACGATGCAGCGTTCGGCCCCTTCGGCATCGCGCACCTCGACAAACTGGCGGAACCAGAGCTTGAGCGTAGTCAGGTCCGCCGTACCACTCGGTAGCGGACGGACGATGAACCGCGGCGGCTCTCCGGCGCAGTCGCGCGAGACCGCCGAAAGCCCGTGGTAGAGTGCGCGCGGTCGGTCCTCGGGGGCGAGGTGAGGTAGGAGGTTCACCGTGCAAGCATGCATAGTCTGCCCCTGGCCCCAACCCGCTTGCCGGTAGCGCGCGCCGAAGTCGAGCCCAGCGCGGAACGGTTCGGCGGGATCTTCACCGCCGCCCAGCAACCCGATAGTCGATTTAGCCAGAACCAGCGAGATGTTTCGCTCCAGGCCATCGAGTAGGCGTTGGCGCTGGTGGGCGAGCTGGTCCGTCCGCGGTGCGAGATTCACCCACACCTCACCGTCTCGGATCTCCACCGGGAAGACGCGCGCTTCATCGGCGAACTGGTCAAAGGTCCCGCCGCTCTCCAGGTCGAAGCGGGCGTGGTGCCAGTGGCAGGTCAAGATGCCGTCTTGTACAGTCCCCCGGTGCAAAGGGAACCCCATGTGGGGACAGCGATTGTCCACAGCGTATACCTTGCCGCCGTGGAAGAAGAGCGCAAGCGAACGACCGGCGAGGCGGACGGAGATGCGACCGGCGGCGCGCACGTCGTCCAGCCTACCGGCTCGCACGAAGTTTTCTGACCGTGTTTCCAATCCTGTACCCTCTTTCCTGTCTATACGAGCACTCTAGGACAAGACCCGCGCGGTGTCCAGATTCCTCTCTTGCCGTTGGCACCACCGTGTCGGAAAGTCCAACGGTAAGCGAAAGTGTGTGATCCTAGGAATTGCCGCATTCTGTTGACACTGCAAACATCGTTTGTATACTTGCTATATCAACTAATATGGAAGGATCGAGCGAGCAAGGAGTTATGGAAGAAGAGCACGTAATAGAGAGAACGGAAGGAACCGGTACGTTGCTTGCCCCGCTAGGCCTTGCCTTTTGGAGGATGAAGGGCGCCTTCGAGCGGGAGATAGGTGTGAGCGCCGGCACGTGGTTCTCTCTGGTTCTGCTCTCTAAGAAGGACGGGATAAGTCAAGGGGAGTTGAGCCAGAAGTTTGAGGTTGATCCTTCACGCGTAACACGCTTGGCCAAGAGGCTGGAGGGGGAGGGCTTGCTTCGGAGGGAGCGTGACCCGGAGGACAATCGGGTGGTACGGATGTACCTGACCGAGAAAGGGCGGGATTTGATCGAGGGGTTGCACGAGCATCATGTGAAATTTGAGCATCGCATTCACGACGTGCTGAGCCCGGAAGAGCTTCAGGAGTTACGGCGGATGCTAGGGGTGCTGGCCAAAGCCATGAAAGACTAGGGGGAGATGAGCAAGGTAAGGTCCAATCACAAGACGACAATCTTCGTTGGGCTGATGCTGAGCATGCTCGTCGCTGCTACGAGCCAGACCATAGTCTCCCCTGCCATGCCGGTGATCGTGGCCGAGCTAGGCGGGATCGAAAACTACAGTTGGATCGCGACCTCGACGCTCTTGGTCTCGGTGGTAAGCATCCCGATGGTCGGGAAGCTCTCAGATATTTATGGTAGGCGTGGGTTCTATATTGCGGGTCTCGTCATCTTCATTCTCGGTTCGATCCTTGCTGGGGCAGCGCAAGGGTTCTGATGGCTCGTTGGTGCTCGTGCTATTCAAGGTTTGGGAATGGGCATGTTCGGCGCCATCTTCTTCATCCCCATCTACGCGCAGGGCGTTATCGGTGTGAGCGTAGCGCACTCTGGCGCCGTGCTGATACCGCTCACCGGTTCCATGATCCTGGTCAGCATCCTGGTCGGGCGTCTCATAATCTGGACCGGGCGCTACAAAGGCTTCGTGCTTCAGACGTACACACTCATTGTCCGGAACGCGACCACGCGTACGGACCTCGGCATCGCCCCGTCGATCACGCAGCTCTCCCGCTCGATGGGCGCCACGCTCGGCACAGCCATCTTCGGCACCATAATGGCTAGCGAAATGAAAACCGAGATTCCCAAGCACCTGCCTCCTGAGGCTCTTAACGGCTCGCAGGCTGAACAGTTCTCGCTACGCGACATAGCCTTCGCCGACGAGGATACCGGCAAGGAGATGCTCAGGAGCGCGAACCAGACCACCCCGGAAGGAGTCCATGCCTCAATCGACAGTACAAACGGCAGGACCGACAACCTCCTGCACCAAACGTATCCGGACCGGCGCATACAGAGTGCTAACGGAAAATCTTTGGATGCTAGCGGTGAAGCCTCGAATCTCACCTTAACTACTCAGGCATTCAAAGAATGGCTGCTAGGACAGCGCAGAAAGGAAGAACACTGTTATGGAAACGCGTAAGATCGGCGATCTCGACGTAACCACCGTCGGTATCGGCTGCAACAACTTCGGCCGCCGCCTTAACATAGCTGGCACTGAGGCGGTCGTGCACGCCGCAATGGAAGCCGGTATCAACTTCTTTGACACCGCCGACAGTTACGGAGATGGAGCCTCGGAGGAGTACCTGGGCAAGGCGCTCGGTCCCCGGCGCGACGAGGTCATAATCGCGACGAAATTCGGCGTGCAACTGGGCGACGATCCAAGCCGCGGAGGGGCCAGTCCGCGCTGGATCGAGAGGGCCGTGGAGGATAGCCTGAGGCGGCTTGGCACCAACCGTATAGACCTCTACCAGCTGCACAGGCCCGACGAAAACACCCCGATCGAAGACACCCTCGAAGCGCTCGACAGGCTGATCTCCGCTGGCAAGGTCCGCCAGATCGGCTGTTCGAACCACTCTGAGGCTCAGATCGAAGAAGCCTTATCAACCTCACGCGAACGCGGTCTTGCCCGGTTCGTGAGCGTGCAGAACGAGTACAGCCTGCTGCACCGAGACCCTGAGAAGAACGGGGTAACCGAGGCAGGCTTACGAAACGGGTTGGCGCTGCTACCGTACTTTCCGTTGGCGAGCGGGATGCTCACGGGCAAGTATACCCGCGGTAAGGAGGCTCCCGCTGGCAGTCGGTTAGCAGGCATGTCTGCTTCGAGGG
>JAWWQA010000412.1:0-2668 GCA_033854695.1 Rubrobacteraceae bacterium | reverse complement strand
ACACTGCTAGTGCTTCGCTCATGCACTTTCCGCTTGTGTTCAAAACGGTAAGTGATCAAGCGGATTCCGTATGAGTTCCCTTCTTCTGTCTGCTTTTGCGGCTTATAAGGTAAATCTTAGAGCAGGGGCATCAAAAGGGAATCAACAAATCGGATGATCTTGCTATCAACCGATCGAATAATAGAGATGACAATATGAGAGCGGCTTGCTCGATAGCTGAGTTATTGTTGGCAACGCTGTAAAACAGAGCCAGGGCAACGACATTAACGGATCCACCCTGACCTGTTCCGCAGTCTAACAGCAACACCGTTTACGGACCCACCTCTACACCTCCTCCTCCTCCTCCTCCTCCTCGTGGGGGCAACTCCAGGGGCAGCTTCGGCTGGGCATAGGTCCGCCGAGGGGAGACCATCGTCTCGTCGGGTGGCATGATGAGCGTCTTTTGCTTGTGGGGAGCAAGCGTCGGTGATGGACGCTACCACCGCGAGCAGACGCCGGGCAGAGTCCACTGAGAGGCGACAGGGCGAAGGCGGCCGTGGTGGCTCTTCGACGAGGTCAGTCGCCGCCAGGGGAACGATGCTCTTCACGCCGGGACGGACCCACACTATGCACGCTTTGCCGACGCGCTGCTTTCTGGTGACGGCGAACAAGGGGAAGGTCTTAGCGTAAAGAGGATGGGCGGGGTCGATGACCTCGACTGTGCCAATGGCCGGGTCGCTCAGCTTAAACGATGTTCCGAGTAGTGTATTGTCTTGAGAAGGGTTATGCACGTCGAGTCCGGCGCACCTTTGGACGATCCTTTTCAAGCTCCTCTTCTTCCTACGCTCGGAGTCCCCGCTCCTTCTGCTCTTCTTGCGTCGTCGCCGAGAGGAGCCTCTTGTTCTAAAGAATCTAGTGTTCGTGCTCTGGTTAAAGGCAACAATTCAGGGTACCTGGAGGCTCCCGCGTCACACTGTGATGTGCGGGCTTTGGTGGCACCAAGCAAAGCCGACGTCTGCACGGCAACGACGAGCTCATTTTCATCCCTTCGGGGTGGCCCTGCAAGAAGGGCCATGGGTCACTGATGAGTTATTTTCGTTTGGCTGTACTAGAGCTACCCCTAGCGAAAAACTCAGGAGGCTTGAGGGCATAAGGAGGACCGTGGCTGCTTAGAGCCTCGACCTTCCCTTCGGAAATCCGCCAAAGCGGTAGCAGTGAGACTCATCTACCTCCGGCCTTGCCGCAGGAGCCTCTGGCCTTGCCTCACGTCCGCTTGGCCTTCCCGAATGGCCTGATTGCCTCGCTGCACCTGTCGCTGGCCTCCCCCAATGAGCGCCCGGCCTTCCTCAATGAAGTGGTGGCCTTCCTTAATATCCGTCCGCCCTTCCCCAATGGTCCCCCGGGGTGACTGCGCCATGGAGGGGAAGGCGAAAATCAGCACCATCGCTACCGTAGCGACGGCTATAGCAGGAATTAGTCTGATACGTCTCATTAGGTAAACCTCCTTTTTCTGGCATCCTTGGCGGATTGCTTCTAAACTAAATAATGACTCGAAACTGAGGATTTGCCAATGTATATTTCAGAAAAGTTGTAGTCTCTTTAGAATCTTTAAGGAGAACCAGAAGTTCGGCGAAGAGCTGAGGGCCTGCGGCGCGGTAGAAGAGGAGGAGACGTAAATTATGGCTGACCTGGAGGCTCAGAAGGCGCAATCTGAGAAGCAGACTCCTCATGATGCGCCCGCCGCCGATGCTTCCGGCGCCATAAGAACTGCTCGGCAGCGGAGGTGGGACGCTGTCAAGAGGAACGGGCCTGCTTGGCTCGTCGCGGGCACCGCGTTCGTCAACGGTCTCTTAGAGATTCTTCGGGCCCTGGCGGTACGCATCCCCGACGTGTCCGGAGTCTCAGGGCTGCTTCCCCTTAGTCTCCACTACTGGAGGCATTCTCTGGGCCTGGTCTTCGGGTTCGCGCTGATTTACCTCTCTTTGAACCTCTTCCGGCGTAAGCGGGTGGCGTGGTGGCTCGCGGTGGCCAGCTCCGCGGCGGTGGCGTTGGTCCGAGTGTGGTACGGCCGGCCGTGGTACACGGTTGTCGTACCGGCAGTGACACTCGGGCTTCTTCTCCTTTTTAGGAAAATATTCACGGTGCGTAGCGAGCCTAAGAGCATCACACGGGGCTTCGGGATCGTTGGGGTCAGCGTCGTTGTGGCCCTTGCCTATGGGACTGCTGGCTTCTGGCTGCTGGATGAAAGAGACTTTGGTATCGATTTTCACTTGGCGGACGCTTTCGTAAGGACCCTGCGAGAGTACGCCCTTATCGGGAACGACGACCTCGTACCGCACACCGGCGAAGCCTATTGGTTTCTGGGCTCTATGAACTTGGCCGGGTTCATCACTGGCGGCTTTGCCGCCTACAGCTTGTTCCGTCCGCTGGCGTACCGGCTCCGGACCCTGCCATACGAGCGCCAGGAAGCGAAGAGCATCCTGGAAAGATACGGTACTTCGTCTCTAGACTTCTTCAAGCTTTGGCCAGATAAGGCATACTTTTTTTCGGAGGATCGCAAGTCGTGCATAGCTTACAAACAGGCTGGGGGTGTGGCGGTGGCTTTGGGAGATCCGGTAGGGCCCAAGCATAAGTTGGAGGCCACCACTAGGGCTTTTGTACGCTACTGCTCTGAGAACGGCTGGAGTGT
>JAWWQA010000411.1:0-3335 GCA_033854695.1 Rubrobacteraceae bacterium | reverse complement strand
AGGGCACAAGCTTACCTACGAGCACAACGAATGCCTGCGGAGCGTCGGGCGGCTTTAGGGCCGCACCGTTCTTTCTGATAGCCCATAAACAAAGCGAGGGCGCCGCCACCCTAAATTGCTGGTTGTGAGTTATCCCGACGTCGGGACAATCTGAGATTAGGGAAATCAAGGAGAGGAGAGGCAATGACGGAACGAACAGTAGATCGCGCTTTGGGGATTATGCGCGCCCTAGCTAACGAGGATCAACGGTGCGTGGTCTCGCACCCAGCGCCGGCGGACCTTGCGCAGAGCCCGCCATCGGCACGGTGTGGAACCTGTGCTTTTGTAGGGCCCACTTCGCCGAGGCGGAGGCAGCAGCGCTCCAGGAGATACTTGAGGATGATGAGAGACAGCTTGAACTCCTCGCTGGCCTGGAGAACGAGCGCCATCACACTAATCCCATTTTGGCGCGCTTTTTAGAGGACGCGCCCTCTATCACAGAGATGCGGTCCCGCCACGAGGGTGGTCACCAGGAAGCGTTGCGCGAGGCTTACAAGATAGTGGAGGGCCGGATAGATCCGGTCACGTTGGCCTTTGATTATGAGAGTGAGTATGCCAAGCTGGGGCCTGTGGATTGGTGGTGGGAGACGCACTGGCTCCTCACCCGATTTATGAGGCTGGCTCAGGAGCGGGGATACTCGGAGCTTATCAAGATGCTCGAACCCGTGAGGGAGCGGGCCTGTGCCCAGGTGGTTCTAGCTGAAGAAGACTGCGAGCGGAGGCAGGCAGCGGTTCGGAGAGCCAAGGGAGCGGCGGAAGCCATCGCCGCAGAGCCAGACGGCGGATAACTAGACGACGATTACCTACCGGGCCGGGATCTTACCTCGGAGCCCCGGTCCACTTGACTAGAGAAGAGAAAACCGGAGTGGATATCCACCTACAAAGAGCGTGTGACCCAACAGATTTGGGGGAGACGGAGTGCATCATCTGCGAGCTCAACTTTATGGCCGAGAGTGTCTGGGGCGTGACTAACGACATCGACGGTCAGCCCGTGTGCCAGGCCTGCATAGAGTACTTCGGCAAGCGTAACCCAGAGAAGTTCCCGAGCATCGAGGAGTACGAGGCGGCCAAGCAGCGCTTCCCGGAGCCAATCATTGCCAGTAAAGAAGAGCTTGTGAGCGAGGACCCCTGGTGGACGTACGTTAATTCCGTAATGTATATTGAGCGAGCGTAGCTCCGCTGGAAGCACGGCATCAACAGGGCCGGGGCTCCGGTCGTTGGTTATGCTATACTAAGTAACGTAAATAACGATAGGGTTTTATAGTGACTGAAAAGCTGCTCGGACAAAGGAGCAGCTTTTTATTGCGATGGAGCCTTGGGGAAAGAGAAGGAGGCTTCAGCAGATGGCTCAAGGAACGGTCAAGTGGTTCAGCGGCGACAACGACTACGGCTTTGTCCGCCCGGATGATGGAGGCCAGAATGTCCACGTGCGCCGGGAGCATGTGGTAGGTGATGGCGCCGAGTCCCTCGAAATGGGCGATAGGGTGACCTACGATATGTCTCAGGGCGCAAAGGGCTTGTGGGCAACTAACGTCTCTAAGGAGGAGCAGCGCTGCTATTCGTGGCGTGATGATAGCATCGAGCGGCACGAGGGCAAGGAGGCACGCCAAAAATACTACGCAGGACTAGAGTAGGGTACTGACTAGGCCGCCCCCCTTCCAGTGCTAGCAAGTAGGTCCGGGGGCCTAGCTTCGCGAGGCTCTGGCTTTCGTGCGTTGTAATACAGACCTATGCCAGACAGGAGCACAGAGTTAAGCTATTATCATCGGGCCGGCAAGATCATCTCCCTCATAAAGTCCGGCCCGGCTCTTCTTTGTTCTGTCGTAAGCAGCCGGGGTCCTTCGGGGCTCCGGCCCTTTTCGTTGTGAGGATGCTGTAGTGCGAGGACTGCAAAAGTAATATTGGTAGCAATGATATGCTATGATTTGTAGTAATGGCAACAATCGCCCATCGCTGGGCGGGTAAGGAGATGGCCAGTGGCCGCGCTATATTGTTCTTGCGAGCAGGAGCACCCGATCTGGGGGGAGTTCTGGTGGTCCGGAGGAAAGTACGCATGGGTGTTTTTCGACGGTGCGAAAAGCAGCGAAATCTACACCGAACAGATCACGCACTGCCCTGGGTGTGGCCAGCGCCTTGAGCGCGTGAATCTCGATGCGGTTAAGGTCTAGGAGTAGCTAGGGGTTGATGAACGGGGTCTGCCGACCATACTGGGGCAGTGGATGGACGGTAAAGACCGCTACGTACCGGACCGGGGTCCTATCATGGGCTCCGACCCTTCTACTCACGTACAATAGAGTTCCTTAAGGCCCTTCCTTCGTTCTTTTACCAATCCTCTGGAAGGGCCTTCTTTGCGCTTGGCCCCCTAGATGCTGTGCAAGGAACAGATAATAAGCTCCTAGGTGTTTTGGCCTTCATAGTGACTCGCTACACTGATACTCGGGTATGGCCAGCAGAGGGTATACAAAAGCGGTCAGCTAATTGAAGGGGGGTATCGCACTATGAAACGCACTGTAAAGATCCTTGCAGTAGCGTCCATTATGATGGCGACGGCAATAGTAAGCAGTCCGTTACCAGCTATGGCCCAGGCACAGCCCGCTTGCACCCATAATTGGTGCGACTGGTACCAGAGCTGTGTCTGGCAGTACTGGGGTTGGGATCCTGGTACAGGATGGGTTCTCCTTACTACTGACGGTAGCTGCTAGCCGAAAGCCTAGTCCTCAGTTTGCACGGCCGGGGTCCTACGGGGCTCCGGCCTTTCCCCTGGGTCTCTTGCGGCTAATAATATGTGGGGGTTCTCTTTAGATTTGAGCTTAAGAAGATAGTGCGGTTTCTCAAAAAGCTGGACACACCGATAGTGGCGTCCGTTGTATTCGTAATTTTTCTGATCCTTGACGGTTTCGTTCTCTTTAGTTATCAGCTGCCTTCCTCGTACACAAAAGTCGAAGAAGCTTCTTCATCTCTAGCGAGAGAACCTACCGCGGTTACAGAGACAGTCGTCTCTGCCGAAGAGGAAAAGGGGGTGCGGGTGGTCGTGCATGTAGTGGACAACCCCGTGGGTTTGAGTGTTCTGGAGGATGGGCAATACGTTTACGACCAGGTGGCAGACCTGGGGTTCTCTGGAGAGTTTGAAGCTAAGAAAGCCATCACCGTTTCGGCAGCCGACGCTGGAGCTGTACAGGTAGAAGTTAATGACCAATATTTAGGACGCCTAGGAGAGAGGAGCGTGGGTGTTATCCGTACCTTCACGCCTGGATCCGAGAGCTAGTGACTAAAAGAGGCCCGGGGCCTAAAGACGC
>JAWWQA010000410.1:0-2834 GCA_033854695.1 Rubrobacteraceae bacterium | reverse complement strand
GGTGCCAGTCCACGACATGATCTCCTCGAGCGTACCCATCAAGCGTAGGTACCGACCGCGCTTGGAGAGGCTGGTGACAAAGGTGCCCCGCCCCGGCACCCGATAGACCAGACCATCAGCGAGGAGGTCGTGAAACGCCTGCCGTACCGTGTGGCGGCTGACGCCGTGCTCCTTGCTCAACTCGGCCTCGGTCGGCAGGCGTCCGCCATCACCGAAGCGGCCTTCTTCTATCGCCGAACGCAACGCTGCCGACAGCCTCCGGTAAGCGGCCTGCTCGCGCCCCCGTCGTTGCATCTCAGCCTACCTTTGTATGTACTAGCCGGAAACGCGCTTTTGTTATGGCATACCTTTCTTATTGTGACGTACATTCTGGAAGCATACCTTTGAAAGCGTACCATAGCAAACACCTTCGCGAGCTGGAATTAACCCGGTAACACGGGTTCCCAACCTTTTCCAAATTTGTTCGACAGACACCCTTGACAAAAATATGTGCGTACATTATCGTGTTATGGAGGCAGGGAAGCGAAAGGAGGAGAACACGAACGATTCGTGAGTCTTCATGGCGAGATGGGGAAGCGAAGGCTGAAAGGAGGAAACTGTGGCCGAGTTCGACTCTCAATGGATGAATGCTTGGCAAGATGAGGTGAACAACGATCCTGCGCTGCCGCTAATAGGGAAGTACTTCACGACCGACTTCCTGATCGGCTTTGGTGAGAAGGAATATTGCGTCTCGGTACGCGAGGGACGCGTCGAGCGCATCAACGACAACCTGGGCATCGAGACCCCGTGGAGTTTCGCGTTGCGTGCTCCGCGCGAGTCGTGGGATAAGTTTACGCAGAAGATGCCGCCGCCCATGTACAACGACATCTTTGCGATGGCGCACCCTCTACACGGGAGTCTACGGATAGACGGCGACATCAAGGTTATGTGGCAGAACATACGTGCTCTGACCTGGATGCTCGACCGGATGCGAGAGATCCCGGATCGTGCAGTGGTCGAAGAGCGCGCGACACGGGTTTGAGGAAAGGAGGCAATGAGATGAGTGCGGTTCGTGAGCCGATCGTCGGCGGGTACGTGCATGTGCCCTATGAGGGCTACGAGTATCGCGTGTTCTACGAGGAAGCAGGTCAGGGCATTCCGCTGGTTTGTCTGCACACTGCGGGCACTGACTCCCGCGAGTGGCGGCACCAGCTTTGCGATCCGGACATCAACAAAAACTTTCGGGTCATCGCCTTCGACATGCCCCGTCATGGGAAGTCGATTCCACCTGTGGGCTTCGAGAAGGAAGAGTACCGGTTGACGGCCAAGTTCTACTCCGAATTCATCATGGCCTTCTGCGAAGCCATGGAGTTGGACCAGCCAGTCATCATGGGTAGCTCTATGGGCGGCAACGTATGTTTGCATCTGGCACTCAACTTCGAGGAACGGGTCCGAGCGCTTATTGCCGTCGAGGCTTGTGACTACTCTCCGGGGTGGTTTATCTCTTGGCTCGCGCACCCGCATGTGCACGGTGGCGAGGCCTGTGCCACGTCCGTCTTCGGTCTGATGGCGCCTCAGAGCCCTGACGACTATCGCTGGGAGACGTGGTGGTACTACAGCCAGGGCGGACCCGGGATCTTTAAGGGCGACCTCTACTTCTACAGCGTGAACCACGACTTCCGGGAGCTGAACGACAAGATCAGCGGCAACGTGCCGATCTACTTCATGACTGGCGTCTACGACTTCGCGTGCACGCCGGAGATGACTGAAGAGACGGCCAAGAAGGTCAAGGGGTCGGAGACGATCATTATGGAAGGCATTGGGCACTTCCCGATGTCCGAGAACCCGGTGGTCTACAAAGAGTACCTGATGCCTGTCCTGGAGAAGATACTGGCTGCCAAACGCGAGCCGGCCAAGGCAGGCGCCGAGGCTGGCGGCAGCACGTGAAATAGATGCTGCCAGCAGCTTGACTCATAACCAGCCAGCGGGGCACCCCCGCTGGCTCTCCTTTTCGGTTGGCATACGCCATATGTCGCCTTCTGCACCTTCGACCTGAGAGAAGTCTCTGTAGTTTCCTTTGGCGGTCAAAATCCCGACTACCCGCATCCCGGCCGAGCGAGGCTTCCTAAGCTTGAGTAGGTGTTTGCGGGAAGAGGACTTCATCTCTATCTCCGTTAACAACAACCCACCGCTATCCAATACCAGACTCCTCAGCACGTTGGACCTGGCGCTAGTCCAACTGAGAGCTATCCCGAGTCGGCTCTATCGGCCGAACATTCTCTGAAGGTTTGCAAGGTCGTCCTCAATCTGCTTCTCGACCTCTTTGCGCGACTGTTGGTAGGAGCCGTGGCGCGGCATGCTGTTGCAGTTGCAGGAACTGTTGGGGTCAGGGGTGTAGGTGTCCGGTAAAAATGAACCGTTATTGTTGTCGGGAGGATTATAAGGCGAGGGGGTGTATATACCTGGGGAGGATGAGCCTCCGGAACCATTGCTGGGGTAAGAAGGACTTCCAGGAGGAGGGTTGTAGAAACCAGAAGGGGTTTGAGAGAAGGGGTCGTTCTGCGTTGGAAAGAGAGACCCTCCTCCCAGGTCCTTACCGGATCCCTTCTTGGAAGGGAGATCATAGGAGCCTTGGGGAGATGATGCTCCCGGATCGTTGGAGGAGTTGGAGTGATTCTGAGAATCTTGCTGAGCTTCAGGTGTAGACACGACGATGCCGTTGATGCCATCGAGGAGTTTGTTCTCCATCGCTGTTAGACCGTTTTCTAGCTCCTGGTTGAGGTTGTGTTGTATCTCTCCCAGACTGTCTTCGATTTTTCGCTCTACCTCTCCCCGCAGCCGGGCCTCCACGCCGG
>JAWWQA010000409.1:0-3983 GCA_033854695.1 Rubrobacteraceae bacterium | reverse complement strand
TGGTCTCTCCGCTGCGTAGCGGGCGCCCAAGAAACCGGATAAGATGAGCACCCCTTTCGAGTGAAGGGGGCCGCTTAATTTTACCTCTCGCTCGATGTCTACTACCTGGCCGCGGCCGAGCCGTACGCGGGCGGTGATGCGGCTGGGCTGTCCGAAGCGAAACCCGCCGAGCTCGGCCACGGAGAGTCCGTTCACCTGTCCGATTTCCGCTCCGTCCGTCTCTATTAGCAAGTTGCCGCGTAGGATCTGCTCCTGGATGCGCTCCCGCACGCGGTCCGAGCGGTAGGTGCGCGCGTCTATTGCTCGCTGCACCTCGGCGGCGCCGACCGCACCATTGCCGTTCTCCTTCGCCCAGTAGTCGGCCTCTCGCAGAACGTCGGCGAGGCTTTCCATGTGGACAGAGAGCTTGTAAGCGTCTCCTGCCAGGCGCGAAGCGTGCTCTATGGCCCGAGCCACCCCGGTTCGGTCGAAGGCCCTGAGCCCTTCCCGGCTTGCTATAGTCTTGATGAAACGGGCGTAGAGGAGCTGGGCCTCTTCGTCGCGGTCCATCTCCTCGTTGAAGTCCGCGGAGACCTTAAAGAGCTGGTCGAACTCGGGGTCCAACGCCGAGAGCTGATAGTAGAGCAAGCGGTCGCCCAACAATACTACCTTCACGTCCAAAGGGATGGGCTCTGGCTCCAGCGATATCGTTTGGATTACCCCGGTCATCTGAGCGGGCGATTCTATGCGCAGCTCGCGGAAGCGAAGGGCACGCTTGAGCCCCTCCCAAGCTAAGGGCTGAATGAGCACCTTGCGGGCGTCCAGGATCAGGTACCCCCCGTTGGCCCGGTGCAAAGCGCCGGGTCGTATGAGGTTGAAGTCCGTGACCAACGTTCCCATCTGCGCCCCGTACTCCACCCTGCCCAGCACGTTCTGGTACGTAGGGTTGTCTTCGTGAACTACCGGGGCCTGCTTCGACGAGCCGTTGTCCACCAGCACGTTCACCTGGTAGCGCCGGGTCAGAGGAGGCTGGGCGTGCTCTCCCCTGGCGGGCCTCGGCGGACCCCCGTCAGGAGAGAGAAACTCCTGCGTGTTATGGACTATGTCCCGCTGCACTGCCTCCAGGTACTCGACTACCTCCGCAAAATCAGCGTACTTCTCTTTGAGCTCTTCGATGAGGGCCCCCACCGCGAAGTTCGTGACTTCCTGGTTCAGGTCTCTCAAGCGGTGCTGCGTCTCCCGCTGCCAGCGCGGCATCTGAGCCAAGACCTCCTGCAGCTCCCGTTGGAGCTTCTCCATCTCCTCTTCCAGGCGTCGCTGTTCCTCCTCCGGCAACTGCTGCATCTGCTCCGGAGAGAGGACCTGGCCGTTGCGCAGGGGAGAGAAGACCCAGCCCATCGGGGTCTGAATCAGGGCCAGGCCGCGCTCTTGCGCTCGCCTCCTCAGCTCGGTAAAGGCCCTGTTCGAGCGTTCCCTGAACTCCTCTTCGATCGCCCGGCGGCGCGCCTGGTACTCTTCTCCCTCAAAGGCCCCAGAGAGAGCCGGGCGCAGCTCCTCGACGAGCTGCTCCATGTCTCGCCGCAGCTGCATTCCCATCCCCGGTGGCAGGCGCAGCGCTCGTGGCCTGTTGGGATGCTCAAAGTCGTGGAGGTAGACCCAATCAGAGGGTACAGGTGCGCTCTCAGCCCTACGCGTGAGGAAGTGCCTTACGAGGGGGTACTTTCCGGTACCGGGCGGCCCGAGAGCGAATATGTTGTAGCCCAAGTGCTCGATGCCTATCCCGAACCGCAGAGCCTCTGTAGCTCGCGGTTGGCCCACTCCTCCGTCGAGCTCTTCTAGCTCTTCGGTGGTTTCGAAGGGCAGACTCTCCGGGTCGCACCACCTGTAGAGATCACCGGCCTCCAGTGCTTTGCTCGCCACCGCAGTTACCTCCTTTTTGAGAACTGAAAGCTTGGCATAATTATCCTCGTCTCAACGCCCTCGCATAACCCGGTTCCGGCTCATTTGGGCTTCAGAAAAGTTCTCTCTCTTGGGTTTTCCCTTCAGGCCTCGGCTCTTCGCTTACGCTACCGGTTGCAGCCCGGCGCCCTGCTGATGGGTAGGAGGGGTGGAAACGGATAGGGGCGCCGGTTTGTCCCGGTTCAGCTCTCTGCCAATTTCCCCGCGTGTTGCCCTCTTCTCGGCTCAGGTCGTCAACCCCGAAGTCAGCGCTTCATGAGAGCCGCGTCGCCGCATTCGTAGAGACGACTTCTTGGGATGTAGACCGTAACAGGCAGGCAAGAGCCAGGGCATCGGCTAAATAACTCATTTTTTCCTAGATCATATTCTCTAGTCTTTCCTAGGTCATATTCTCTAGTCCGTCCAGGCCATGCGAAGAGAGCTTGTGTGTTTGCCGGGTCAGTTTAGGAAAAGCCCGACAGGGCTACACTGGCACCACACTAACCAACTATGCAGGAGTGGCAGTGGCAAGGTTAATGGAGCCACCCAACCGCCCCACCGAACGGCTCAAGCGTTGGTTGCTCGAAGTTCGTATGGTAGAGGCAGCAGGCCCGGAGGCTAAGGAAGGCCGGCCCGAGCAGCATCCCTGGTGGCAAGTGGTGTGCCTGACAGGTGTTGACTACTTCTCGACGCTCGGCTACCTCCCTGGCATCGCAGCACTTGCGGCTGGGGCCCTCTCGCCTATAGCAACCCTGCTCATCGTGCTCCTTACTCTCTTCGGGGCCTTGCCGATGTACCGCCGCGTCGCCGCCGAGAGTCCTCACGGGCAGGGCTCTATTGCGATGCTAGAAGATCTGCTCTCTTTCTGGAAGGGTAAGATCTTCGTTCTGTGCCTGCTGGGATTCGTGGCGACTGCCTGGTTGGTTACGATGACCCTCTCGGCGGCAGACGCCACGGCCCACATCATCGAGAATCCGTTAATAGCGCAGTTTCTCCGAGGTCGAGAGGTTGCTATCACCCTGGTGCTGCTGGGGGTACTGGGAGCGGTCTTCCTAAAGGGCTTTAAAGAAGCCATAGGCATCGCGATAGTAGTTGTCGGGATCTACCTGCTTTTGAACCTTGTCGTCGTGGCGGTGGGCTTCTACGAGGGCGTAACGCACCCTAAGTACGTCGCCGACTGGTCGGAGGTGCTGTTTAGCAGCTACGGCAGCCCGCTAGCTATGATCGGCGTGTCACTTTTAGTGTTCCCGCGACTGGCTTTGGGGCTCTCGGGCTTTGAGACGGGCGTGAGCATGATGCCGCTCGTGCGCGGTGACGAGGGGGATGATCCAGAGCGGCCTGTGGACCGCATCCGCAACACCCGCAAGATGCTGACCGTCGCTGCCCTGATCATGTGCTTTTACCTGATTACAACCAGCTTCATAACGGCCGTGCTTATCCCCCCCGAGGAATTCGAACCGGGCGGCGCGGCCAAGGATCGTGCGCTAGCTTACCTGGCACACGAGCACCTGGGCGACGCCTTCGGCACGGTCTACGACCTTAGCACTATCACGATCCTGTGGTTCGCAGGAGCCTCGGCTATGGCAGGTCTTCTTAACATAGTTCCCCGCTACCTTCCCCGCTACGGCATGGCCCCTGAGTGGGCACGGGCGGTCAGGCCGCTGGTGCTGGTCTACACCGCCATCGCCTTTACTATCACTATCATCTTCAAGGCCGGCGTGGACGCACAGGCCGGAGCCTACGCTACCGGTGTCCTTGCGATGATGGCCTCGGCCGCCATAGCTGTGAGCCTCTCCGCACGCCGCGGGGGACCTAGGCTAGGAGCATTCGCCTTCGGAGTGGTCACCCTCATATTTCTTTATGGCCTCGTAGCGAACGTGATAGAGCGACCCGACGGCATCATGATAGCTTCGTTCTTCGTAGGGGCGATCATCCTCAGCTCGCTCGTCTCCAGGGTGTGGCGCACAACAGAGCTACGCACGGAGAAGATAGAGATAGACCAAACAGCCCAGAGGTTCATCGACGAAGTAGCGAGCGCGGGAGAGGAGATCCACATCATCGCCAAT
>JAWWQA010000408.1:0-4309 GCA_033854695.1 Rubrobacteraceae bacterium | reverse complement strand
AAGAAGGCCGTGGCGGCGAGCCTGGTGATCATAATCTTCAGTTCCTTATCGGGTACCATCAGGAATCAGCGCAGCGAGGATCCCGTCGACTGGCGCACCACGGCTATCCTCTCCTCGACGATCGCTCCGGCGACCCTGATCGGGGTCTACGTGTCGAGCATCTCTTCGGAGACGGTGGTGGAAGTGGCCTTCGCCGCCATCCTACTGGGGCTGGCCTATCCGACTGCCCGCGGCCGCCCGGAGTTGGACCCCGAAGCCAGGAAGATACCGATTCCCCTGGTCCTCATGGCCGGTGTGTTCATCGGGGCGCTCTCCGGGCTGGTCGGGGTCGGGGGCGGAGTGGCCATGGTCCCCCTGATGATGCTCGGGATGGGTCTCGGGACGAAGAGGGCCATCTCGACCAGCCTGGCAGTCGTGATGTTCGCCGGCATCGTGGGCTCGATCGGCTACATCGCGACCGGCTTCTCCGACCTGGTGAGTTTGCCGCCCCTGATCCTGGGCTCCATGGTCGGAGCGTGGATCGGGGTACGCTTCCGGGAACTGTTACCGGAGAACGTGGTCCGGGTTGGCTTCGCCGTCTTTATGGTGGTAACGGCGTTACGAATACTGGGCGACGCCACGGGTATACTCTAGCCGCTGATGGACAAGAAGTCGCGCACGGTTCTGTTCTCGATCTCCTCGAACGCCCTCTTGCTCGCTGTGAAGCTGGTGGCGGGCGTGCTCACGGGCTCGGCGAGCGTCCTCTCCGAAGCGGTCCATTCGGCGACCGACCTCGTAGCGTCGGTCGTGGCCTTCGTCGCCATACGGCGCTCGGCCTCGCCCCCGGACGAGTCCCACAACTACGGCCATGGACGCTTCGAGAACCTTGCCGGCGTCTTCGAGGGCGTGATACTCCTCGGCGTCGGCGGGTGGGTGGTCTTCGGCGCGGTGAATGGCATCTTGAACGGCACCAAGCTGGAGCTTCTGGGCCTTGGTATCGGGGTGATGGCTCTCTCGGCGGTCGTGAACCTCTTCGTCTCCGAGTGGCTCCTGCGTGTAGCCCGCGAGACGGACTCCCGTGCTCTCGAGGCCGAGGGGTACAACCTGCGCACGGATGTTTGGGGCGCGGCGGGTGTGGCTCTTGGACTCCTTGCTGCTCTGGCGACCGGCTGGACGGTACTCGACCCGATCCTCGCGGCGTTAATAGGGTTGGTGATCTTGTGGACGGCGCTTCGTCTGATCTCGGGTAGTACCCGTGTCCTTCTGGACGAGAGCCTGCCGGAGGAGGAGTTGAGCCTCGTCGAGAGCATCATCAACAGAGAGGCAGGGAGCAACCCGAAGATCCGGGGCTATCACAAGCTCAGGGCGCGCAAGAGCGGCTCGCAGCGTCACATAGACTTCCACTTGCAGCTCAAGGCCGACACCACGCTCGGAGAGGCGCACAAGATCTCCGACGGTCTCGAGGAGAGGATCCGGCGCGAGCTGCCCAACTCGGACGTCTTGATACACCTCGAAGACGATCGCAGTCTGAGAGACGAAGAGGGGGACCGCGAGCTTCCCGGGACTATACGCTGAGAGCGTTATATCCATACGTGCGGTATCCTGAGCGCTTGTGACCGAGAAGCACTTCTACGAGCAGGGTTTCGAGACGGGCGTAAACCGCGAGGAGCGCCAGAGTCGCCGTTCTTCCAGGAAGGGCGGGGGCTTTTTGGAGTTCCTGATCATATTGCTCGTCGCTTTTACTCTGGTCTTCGGCTTCGTCAGGCCGTTTGTCCTCGAGGCGTTTCAGGTGCCCTCCGAGAGCATGGTCCCAACATTCCAGGTAGGCGACCGGTTCATGGCTAACAAGTTCATCTACCGCTTCACCGAGCCCAAGAGGGGCGACATCATCGTCTTCAGGAGCGTCGAGGGCGGAGAGGAGGACCTGGTAAAGCGCGTCGTGGGCCTGCCGGGGGACGAAATCACAGTACAGAACGGTGTGCTCAGCGTGAATGGTGAGCGCCAGGAGGAGCCCTACATTAACAAGCAGTTACCGGACAGCGGCTTCTATGGTCCGGCGAAGGTTCCAGAGGGCCATGTCTTCGCGATGGGGGATAACAGGGGTAACTCGCGCGACTCGCGCTTCTTCGGACCGGTGCCGATGGAGAACATCGAAGGCGAGGCGGTCATGTCATTCTGGCCGCTGTCGCGAATGTGGCTGCTCTAAGGTGAGTGGAGGGCGCTCCCACTGGAAGGATGTAGTTTCCAAGAACTGGCGCAGCCTGCGCCGGGAGCAGTGGAAGAAGACGAAGAGGGGGCGTATAGCCGAATACCTCGTCATCCTCGCAGTCGCGTTTGTGCTGATCTTCGGTTTGGTGCGACCGTTCGTCATCGAGCCGTTCTGGATCCCTTCGGAGAGCATGCTGCCGACGCTGCAAGTAGGAGACCGGGTCTTCGTCAACAAGTTCATCTACCGCTTTAGCGAGCCCAAGAGAGGCGACATCGTGGTCTTCGGAAGCTTAGAGGGCGAGGATGAGGATCTTATAAAGCGCATAGTAGCCGTGCCGGGGGACAGGGTCCGCGTCGTCAACGGCGTGCCACGTGTGAACGGCGAGCGCCAGGAGGAGCCCTACGTCAAACCCCAGTTCCCGGATGGTAGCGTTTACGGCCCGACGAGAGTCCCCAAGGGGGAGGTCTTCGTGATGGGAGACAACAGGGGCAACTCGCTCGACTCACGCTTCTTCGGACCGGTGCCGATCGAGGACATCCAGGGCGAAGCCTTCTTCCGGTTCTGGCCGCCGTCGCGCATAGATCTCCTCTGAGATAGAGGGGAGCTTCATCAGATCCTTGCTTGAGGTATCCTAACGACTCATGACCGAGAAGCACTTCCACGAGCAGGGTTCCGAGCCGGACGAATCCTCTGAGGAGAGCCGGGGGCGCCGTTTGCCCGGGAAGGGCGGAGGCTTCCTGGAGTTCCTGATCATACTGCTCCTCGCCTTCGCTCTGGTCTTCGGCGTCGTCAGGCCGTTCGTTCTCGAGGCGTTCTACATCCCTTCTGGCAGCATGGTGCCGACGCTGAAGGTAGGAGAACGGGTCTTCGTCAACAAGTTTATCTATCGCTTTAGCGAGCCCAAGAGGGGCGACATTATCGTCTTCAGGAGCGTAGACGGCGCGGATGAGGACCTTATAAAGCGCGTCGTGGGCCTGCCGGGGGACGAAGTCGCAGTCCAGAACGGCGTGCTCATCTTGAACGGCGAGCCTCAGGAGGAGCCCTACGTCAACCAGCGGTTCCCGGACGACAGCTTCTATGGCCCGACGAAAGTTCCCGAGGGGAAGGTCTTCGTAATGGGGGATAACAGGAGCAACTCGGCCGACTCTCGCGTCTTCGGGCCTGTGCCGATGGAGAACATCGCGGGCGAGGCGTTCGTGGCGTTCTGGCCACCGTCTCGCATCGGGCTGCTCTAACGTGAGAGGAGAGGACTTCTACTGGGAGGAGGAAATTCCCAAGAGCCGGCGCGAGCGGCGCTGGGAGCGGCAGAGGAAGAAGAGGAGGGCGGGTCTCGCCGAGCTCGTCGTCACCCTCATCGTCGCGTTCGTTTTGGTCTTCGGTTTGGTGCGTCCGTTCGTCATCGAGGCGTACAGTATCCCTTCGGAGAGCATGGTGCCGACGCTGGAGATCGGTGACCGGGTTCTGGCGAACAAGTTTATCTATCACTTCACCGAGCCCAAGAAGGAGGACATCGTCGTCTTCGACAGCGTCGGTGAGGGGAATGACCAGACGCTGATCAAACGCGTAGTAGGGGTGGCGGGGGATGAGATCCAGGTGCGAGACGGCGTCCTATACGTGAACGACGAGGCGCAGAAGGAGCCGTACCTGAACGAGGAGGCCCCGTTCAAGGGCTCCTACGGACCGACGGTGGTGCCCAAAGGTCACATCTTCGTGATGGGCGACAACCGGGGCAACTCGGCCGACTCACGCGTCTTCGGCCCCCTACCCCTGAACAACCTCAAGGGCGAAGCCTTCATGCGCTTCTGGCCTGTCTACAAGATCGGAACCCTCTAGCTTATCCCCAGGAGCCCTCGTGCGTAGCCAAGAATCTCGAGGAGGTCATGCTGGAGCACGGCACGATGCTCGGACGCTTCGTTGGCGAAGACGCCATCATTCGAGGAGAGAGCGACCTGGGCCTCCTATGTTCGGAGAGGGTTAGCATTGAAGACGGAGCTGCTGAAGACTTCACCCAACAGATACACCGTGAGGATTGACGGTGAGGACGCAGGGGAGATCTGGAACTGGCACGGCAGTTGGTCCGCCACTGTCAGAGCCCAAAGCTTTCACGGTTTTAAATCTAGA
>JAWWQA010000407.1:0-3330 GCA_033854695.1 Rubrobacteraceae bacterium | reverse complement strand
AGGCGGGCGTATCCGGCCCGCTCGTTGGGGATCTCCAGCGTGCCAAGGCGCCTGCCGGCTTGGTCCAGGGCTACACCCACGTGCGCTTCCGAGTGGGTGTCCACGCCCAGGAAGACTTGCATACCCTGATCGTCCGCTGCCCTTTCCATAGCACCTCCGCTGCTCCTACGTCGCCTACACTACGCTTTGCGCGTTTTTCCTGGTGGTCGAGGAGAGGTGGACGCAACGCTCAAAAAGTGAGCCACACAACGCCACAAAACTGAGCCACCCTGACCAGCTTGAGCAGTCTACCAACTCAAACCTCGCCATAAAGTCTGCGACCCATAGGAGGAGTGAGCGTGGCGGAAAGTGTGCGTAGTTAGATCGTCGCCAATCCGATACTTATGCGGTTTGCGAGCTATGGGGAGCCTTTTAAGGGCACAATTTTCCGCCATCGTTAGTCCGCCTATAGGTCGCACATTTAATGGCTGTGAGAATAAGGTCACGGCGTTGGCGGCGGGTCCGCCGACCGATCTGACTCGATTTAATGGTGGCCTACTACTAGTGCCTTGACCTCGACCAGTCGATCGGTCCAACGGCCCACCGCGGCGCCCAGGTCGGAGTTGCGCGTGGCCTCATAGGAGCACGCCCTATCCCAAGGGGCTCATCACAGTCTTGCCCGCCTCTCCTCGACCACCAGGAAAAACGCGCAAAGCGTAGTGTAGGCGACGTAGGAGCAGCGGAGGTGCTATGGAAAGGGCAGCGGACGATCGGGGTATGCAAGTCTTCCTGGGCGTGGACACCCACTCGGAAGCGCACGTGGGTGTAGCCCTGGACCAAGCCGGCAGGCGCCTGGGCACGCTGGAGATCCCCAACGAGCGGGCCGGATACGCCCGCCTGCTGGAGTGGGTCCTGGGTTTCGGCGTCTTGGTCGCGGCCGGGGTCGAGGGCACGGGCAGCTACGGGGCTGGACTCTCGCGCTTCCTCAGAGCGCAAGGCGTGCGCGTGCTGGAGGTCAACCGCACGAATCGCCAGCACCGCCGCCGGTACGGCAAGCACGACGCCGGAGATGCCGAGGCCGCAGCCAGGGCCGTCATGGCCGGCACCGCCTCCGGAGAGCCCAAGGGTGCCGACGGGGCTGCGGAGTCGCTGCGCGCCCTCAGAATCGCCCGGCGATCTGCGGTGAAGGCCAGAACCCAAGCGGCCAACCAGCTCCACGCGCTGCTCTCCACCGCCCCCGAGCGGCTGCGGGAGAGCCTGCGGGGGCTCGCAACCAAGCAGCTCGTGGAGAGGACTTGGCGCCTCCGGTGCGACGCGAAGCCGGGCGACCCCACCACGGCGACCAAGTTCGCCCTGCGCTCCGTGGCCCGGCGGCACCGCGCGCTCTCCGAGGAGATCGCCAAACTCGACGCCCAGATTGAGCGGCTGGTGGAGGAAGCAGCTCCGGAGCTGGTGGCGCTCGACGGCGTGGGACCGGACACGGCAGCAACCCTCCTCACCGCCGCTGGCGACAATCCCGAACGTCTCAGGAGCGAGGCGGCCTTCGCCCACCTGTGCGGGGCGGCTCCCGTGCCGGCCTCCTCCGGGAAGGTGGTCCGCTACCGCCTCAACCCTGGTGGTAACCGTGACGCTAACCGGGCGCTGCATGT
This sequence comes from Rubrobacteraceae bacterium, assembly GCA_033854695.1. Taxonomy (GTDB): domain Bacteria; phylum Actinomycetota; class Rubrobacteria; order Rubrobacterales; family Rubrobacteraceae; genus Rubrobacter_F. The sequence goes on along the minus strand of JAWWQA010000407.1, from coordinate 1,702 downwards.
GGTGGCGCTCAACCGCCTGAGGCGCGACACTCGCACCCGGGCCTACGTCGCCCGACGCACTGCCGAGGGCAAGTCCAAGAAGGAGGCCATGCGGTGTCTCAAGCGCTACATCGCCCGCGAGACCTACCGCGCCATTCTTGCTAGTGCGGCTCGCGTCCCGCCTGCCTAACCTCAGACCGGAGGAACTAGAACGGGACGGTGCCGACTGAGACGGTTGACAAACATAGGAGCGTCGAGGTCTGCTGAGTAAGTATGCACTGAAACCCGCTTAGCCCCGGTCCTAACGATCTGGGCCGGTCCGGGCCCAAACAACATCTTGCGGTGCTGAATAAACATTCGCAGCGGTGCACCCGCAAATTTCGGAGTCAACGCGCCGCCTAGCTCTAAAGGATGTACCAAAACTCAACCGTTTTTGGTACACTGCAATCAGCCAATCCCTCATAGATATGCCAATGCGTAGGGACACTCTCAGACGAGAGATGTGTATCAGAAAAGGGATGTTTTTGATACTGCTACGAAAGAATCAGCGTCCAAGGCGCAGCCTGCCAATAAACTAGATTCTCGGAAACTCAGAGGGTCGGGGGTATGAAAAGAGCCGGGGCTGCTAGACCCCGGCCTTCTCTACTAGCTTAAGTTACGTGCCTCTTCTACGAGATCGACGGTGGCCTTACCAGCCGCCCCACCAGGGGTACCAGCCACCCCAGCCGCCCCAGCCGCCCCAGCCGCCCCAGCCGCCCCAGCCGCCCCACCCGCCCCAATGGCCGCCGCCCCAGGACTGACCCTCTACCTCAGGACCACTAGGCTGTGAGGCTTGGGCTAGCTCTTGGGCCTCCGGGAAGTCGGCCTCACGCATAGCCAATTCCGGGTCCTCGATAAGCTTCTGCTTCCACTGGGGGTCGCTGCAGGCTTTATCGAGCACCTTCTCGGTTAGGCGTTGGTGTAGCTGCTGCATCTGCACTCGGGTGGGGGGCATGTTTTCTGTCATATCCTTCTATCCTCCTTTTTCATCCCGCTTTCCCAACGTAACACGTAACACGTAGCACGGTACCAGGTTTTTGGGAAGATCGCTATCAAATATTTAACAGCTAAGGAGCAGAGCGAATTGCCGAGAAGGTGTATCCTCAGCAATTGAGTGAATAATAGGCAACCCGTCCGCTAAGCTAGGAGGAGGACTCTGTTCTAGCTACAACAGCGGCTGAGGGCCTCTGAATTGTGGATTGTGACTTGGTTGGCGCGGTTCACCGAGAGGTAGTTGTGCTGCTTGTAGAAGCCGAGGGCCTGGTTGACGCGTACGCGGGAGGAGCCGATCATGCTAGCTAGGTCGCTCTGCGAGAGGTGCAGGGGGATCAGAACATCACCATTTGGGGCAACCTCTCCGTACTCCTTTGCGAAGGCCAGTAGCTGGCCGGCCACCCTTCCATAGACGTCCAGCCGCGTCAGTGACACGGTGTGCAGGTTGGCCAGCCGCAGCCTGCGAGAGAAGATTTTCATGAGGTTGTAGCTCATCATCGGCATCTCTTTCAAGCTCGCCCAGAAGGTGGCGCAGTCCATCAAGAGGAGTGTGGAAACCTCCAGGGTGGACACCGTGGCAGAGCGGCCGAAACCATCAGTCAGGCTCATCTCGCCTACGATCTCGCCCGCTCCCAGGATGGCCAGGATAACGTCGGTGCCATCTGCGTGATCTATGTGGATCTTGGCGGTG
>JAWWQA010000406.1:0-4836 GCA_033854695.1 Rubrobacteraceae bacterium | reverse complement strand
TGCCCGTTTACGTAGAGAGACCTCGGAAGCTGTTGGCCAAGCGATAGCGGGTGTAGAGAGCTACGAAGTTCCCTTGCTGGAGCTGTGGCTGGTAGGGAGAGAACAAGAAGAAATCTAGCCCTCTTCTGCCCTATTCACGCACTACCGAGAAGGCGCATTCTCGGAAAGTCGTCAGCAGAGACAAGAGTGAGCCGCTAAAATCGTCTAGGTTTGTAAAGATAACTACGTCTTTATTGATCCACGACTCTGGTACGTTCTCTTTCTCCACAGCACCTCTCTTGATTGCTTCCACCGTTATCCTAGCGAAAATAGTTGACAACGGAGCTGGCCGAAGCGCTTGCGCCTAGAGCGCCCAGCGAATGAACTCATTCAGTTGAGTTTTCGACCCGTTCACTCGGGTAAAACGAGAAACAATTGTGTAAGGGAGGTCCAGATGAGAGCCAAGCAGATCCACCAGCAACACGGGGAGCAGACCTTCGCGCTCGTTTTCGACACGGGCGACGAGGTCATCTCGGAACTTACACGGTTTGCTCAGAGCAACGGTCTCGACGCCGCAAGCTTCACTGCGATCGGGGCGTTCTCTGGCGCCACACTGGGGTACTTCGATGTTGAGCAGAAAGAATACGAGAAGATACCCGTCGAGGAGCAGGTCGAGGTCCTCTCGCTCGTGGGTGATATTGCCAACAAGGAGGACGGGGAACCGCAGGTGCACGCTCACGTAGTGCTCGGCAAGTCCGACGGCACGACAAGGGGTGGTCACCTCCTGGAGGCCCACGTTCGTCCGACGCTGGAGGTTATCCTTGTGGAGTCTCGAGAGCATCTGAGACGCGAGTGGGACGAGGAGGTAGGGCTCGCGCTGATCAGGTTGTGAAGGAACCGAAGACGTCTCCGAAGTTTTGCCCACGTGGGTAGGAACTACGGTCATGAAAAGGACCGGGTGAGGCTGAAAAACGATGTGTAGTAGGAGCCCGGCCTCTTAATCAAGCGACAAGACACAGGTTCTTACACCTGCGCAACCAAAACAACGTCAACCGTGTTCTACTAAATGGTGGTTATGCTTTATCCCAGACTTTCTAGTCAGCGACATAATTCTCGACTCGAGCCTTCGCTTGCGAAGATAATAGTCAGTGTAAGCCTCGACGCGAGCCTAAGAAGCTTGCTACTGGGTGCTACCCCGCCCGGTCCTTCGACAGACCTCAACGTAAGCAGCCTCAACAGAAGCAAGCGCCATACTGAGGCGCGTAGAGAGTTCCCGGTAATAAGGGTGGTCAGAGAGGTTCGAAGACCCCATCTGGGCTTGCGTAGCCTTTACTCGCTGGGCTGCCCCTCTCTAAGGCTATCCACTACCTCTTCGAGAACCACTCCTTTGTCCGGCACATTCTTCTCCTACGGCGACGGCATCCTCGACGAGGGCGTAGCAAGGAGGCTGGCAGAGGTTCTAAGCAGCCCCTGTGTTAGGACCTCCCTCCTCGATGCGGTCAACAAGAGTAAGCTCTTGTCCACACTCGCATTCAAGGACAAGGCACTCCAAGTGCCAGATAAACACAGGGTCTGAAAGGACCAACCTCTGTCCACATTCTTCGCAGATAAGGACGGTCCGGCCTAGGTAGCGCTGCATGTGTACTCCCTTCTCGTGTGGATGACCGACTGCTATGCGCTGCGGGATTAACTTCACACAGGCGCGCCACGAACACAAGATGAAGCAGGGTAGACCTTGTCTACAGGTTATGCTCGACCCTAAATTCTTTGAGAGAGATACCTAAACATGCAGTTAATGGTTAGTTTTCTTTGCGTCTTCCATAGCTTACTCCACCTCCTCCTCTTGGTCGAGGTGTTGTTCGAGGGCATCCAGTCGGCCCGCCCAGAACCTCCGGTAGGGCTCAATCCAGGCATCGATCTTAACGAGTGGTTCGGCACGTAACCCGTAGAGGCGCCGTTGCGCGTCTTGGCGAACCTCGACCATGCCAGCCTCGCGCAAGACCCTGAGATGCTTGGAGACGCCTGGTTGACTGAGCCCGAGATGCTCAACGAGCTCTCCGACTGATCGCTCACGCTCGCGTAGGAGGTCCAAGATGAGCCTCCGGTTGGGTTCGGCCAGGATCTCGAACGTTGTTGTCATGCACCCAGTATAACGCAGTAGGTATATAACCGAATCGGTATAAAAGCCTTGCCTGCCCTGCTGTCGGCCCTGCTTTGGCAAGAGACCGAGAGCACCGGCAATTGTGGGTTAGGTCTGGATGATCTCTTTTCGATATTTTTCCAAGGTCAGCTTCAAACTGATCCAGCCACCTCTCCCATGCTCAGAGTAACTGCATCAGGGCTGCGAAAAAAGCGCAATAAGTGATTTCCTCGCCTTGAGAGGGCGTAGCTTACTCGTAGCGCTGACCTTGAACGCCGATGAATTCGGGTTGTGGGTCGTCCTGGAGCAGCTCACGGGCGACGCGCCCGAGCATTCGTGCGAGCTCCTCGTGCTGTTCAGGCGACCAGCCTTGGAGTAGCTCGGCTAGGGACTGCCGACGCGCAGCCACTAGCCGCTCTATTACTTTCTGGCCGTTTTGGGTAATGGTGAGCTGCGCGTTACTACCTTCGCCTTTGACGAGGAACCCCGCTTCTTCGAGCCGCTCGAGGTGGGATAACAGTAGGGTTTCGGGCAGCTCGAGCTTGGAGGCGAGGTCGGTTGCTGAGGTAGGATCGTACTCGTTGATCCGGAAGAGCAGCCAGCATTCAGGTGGGTTGAGGTCGGCTCTAACCCTGGCTGCTAGTCGTTCGTAGATGCGGCGCCGGTCTTCTCGGCTTACCAATACTGTAAGGGAGCGTTCTATCTCCTTCAGAGAGCTGTCCTCCTTGGGCATAGCGAAGCTTTCGCCGACGCCAGCGCTCTTCTCCACCGCCTTACGCAGGGGGACCTCTGGAAGTAACCAGGCCAAAACGAAAGCGACCAGCGCGAAGGGAACCGCCGCGAGGAAAACCGTATCCATCGAGGCAGCGAACGCTTGCACGTAGCCCTCCCGTACCGGAACGGATAGCTGCTGCAGCTGCGTTGGATCGGACAGCACCGCTCCAGCGCCAACGCCAGCTGAGATCGCGCCAGATGGCAGGTAGCGTGGCAGGTTTTCCGCTAGCTGGTTGCTGAAGATGGCACCGAAGACCGCAACCCCGAACGATCCGCCGATCGAGCGGAAGAAGGTTGCTGCCGAGGTCGCCGCACCCAGGTTGCGGTACTCTACCGCGTTTTGGACTACGAGCACTAGCACCTGCATCACCATCCCGAGCCCCAGCCCGAGCACCAGCATGTAGGAGGAGCGAGTGAGCATGCTCGTGTTTTCGTCCATGCGAGAGAGAAGGAAGAGCCCGATGGTCATGAGCGCCGTCCCCGCGATCGGGAACACCTTGTAGCGCCCCCAGCGGCTGATTATCTGCCCGCTACCGATGGAGGTGAGGAGCACCCCGAAGGTCATCGGTAAGAGCTCCAGCCCGGAACCGGTAGGGCTGGCGCCGCCCACCACCTGCAAGAACAGCGGTAGGAATGTCACAGCGCCAAACATCGCAAAGCCGACGCCGAAGCTGATCGCGCTGGCTACGGCAAACACCCGGTTGTTGAAAAGCGAGAGCGGTAGCACCGGCTCGGCGGCGTGCCGCTCGGCGAAGACGAAGGACGCGAGTAACGCGATGCCAGCAATCCCAAGGCCGATGATCTCTGGAGAGCCCCAAGGATATTGGGTGCCGCCCAAAGAGGTAAGCAGGATCAAACACGCTACCCCGCCTGTCAGCAGAATCGAGCCGAGGTAGTCGACAGCACGATGGACACGCGTGGTTGGCAGGTGAAGCACGACCGCCGTTACGATTAGCGCAAGTGCACCTAACGGCAAGTTTATGTAGAACACCCAGCGCCAAGAGAGGCTTTCGACGAAGAACCCGCCTAGCAGAGGTCCTGCCACGCTGGAGGCTCCGAACACAGCGCCGAAGATGCCTTGGTATCGTCCGCGCTCCCGCGGAGAGACGACGTCGGCCACTATCGCCTGCGCACCAACTATCAGCCCGCCGGCCCCAAGCCCCTGCACCGCCCGGAAGAGGATCAGTTCTAGCATCCCCTGGCTCAGCCCGGAGAGTGCCGAGCCGATGAGGAAGATGACGATGGCGATCTGGAAGAGGGGTTTGCGGCCGTAGAGATCGCCCAGCTTGCCGTACAGCGGTGCGGAGACCGTCGAGGTTAGAAGGTAAGCGGTAACCACCCATGAGAGGTGATTCAAGCCGCCCAGTTCGCCAACTATAGTGGGCAGAGCAGTCGCCACGATCGTCTGATCGAGCGCAGCCAGCAGCAACCCTAATAGGAGTGCGCTGAAGATTACGAGCATCTGCCGCTGGGTGTACCCTTGCTGAGAAACCGCCCCTGCTGCTAGTGGCCCATCCGTCATACGCTCTCCTCGCATATCTTCGCAAGGATTCTACGGCTTCTCACTCTGCACCTCCGTGAGCTCTCCTTCCCGTAAGAGGGGTAGGAACCTATCAATCCGACAAGTCCTTCTCATTGGAGTAGGGCGAAGAGGAAATGATCTGCTTCCACCTTGAGCTTGACGCGGGTAAGTTTATGCAGTTTAGCTACCTCCCCCCCTCCCTCTTCTCCTCTCCATGTCCAGTCTTCCCATGTCGGGGCTGCGCAAAAAGCGAAAAACGCAATAAGTAGTCTCCCTCTCGGACGAGCTGTGCTGCCCCATACCAGAAGCGTTGGCGATGGTGGCTGAGGGGAATGGTCTATCGTCTCAACTGCTCGTCGGCCTCGCGGCGAAGGAGCCGAGAGAAAGCGGTCGTTCTGGGACGTGCTCTTCGGCCCCTACC
>JAWWQA010000405.1:0-6981 GCA_033854695.1 Rubrobacteraceae bacterium | reverse complement strand
AAGAAGAGGAGGAGTAGATGATGGCGGGCACGCGCCTGACGGGTGTTGCGGCTTCGGAAGGGGTCGCGGTCGGACCTGCTTTCGTGCACGTCTCGCGTCAACTGGAGCCCGAGCGCGAGAAGATCTCCGAAGGCGAGGTCGAGGAGGAGCTCGGGCGTTTCCGGGGTGCCGTCGAAGCCGTCGCGAAGGAGCTCTCCGCGACCGTGGAGGAGTTGCGGGCGGGAGGCAGCGAGAAGGAGGCCGGAATCTTCGAGGCCCACGTCGAGATGGCGGAGGACCCCGAATTCCAGTCCGAGGTAGAAGTGCGCGTAAAGGGTCTGGAGAGTCCGGAGGCCGCCGTGATCTCCGTGGGCGAGGAGTTCGCCGCCCTCTTCGCCGGGATGGAGGACGAGTACATGGCAGCCCGCGCCGACGACGTGCGTGACGTAGCGTCCCAGATCGCCTCCGAGCTCATGGGCAACCAGACGGCCGGCCTCGAAGCCCTCTCGGAGCCATCCGTGATCCTGGCGCTCAACCTCGCTCCCTCCGACACGGCCCGCATTCCCAAAGGGATTGCCCTGGGCTTCGTCATCGCCGAAGGCTCGCGGACCTCGCATGTCTCCATCATGGCCCGCTCCTTCGGCATCCCGGCGGTGGTCGGGGTCGGGGCGACGTTGGAAGACGCCCTCGGGGCCGAAGTCGTAGCCCTCGACGGCACGGAGGGCTACGCGGTCGCCGACCCGGACGAGGGCGTGATCTCCGACTTCGAGCAGAAGCAGAAAGACGCCGCCGCGGAGGCGGCTCTGCTCGAGGAGTACATCCACACCGAGGCCCATACCAAAGACGGCCAGCGCATCGAGGTCGCCGCCAACATCGGCTCGGCCGAGGAGGCGGAGGGCGCCATTCAATGGGGAGCGGAGGGCGTCGGGCTCTTCCGCACAGAGTTCCTGTTCATGAAGCGGTCAGACCTGCCTTCGGAGGAGGAGCAGTACGAAGCCTACCGCAAGGTGGCCGAGGAGTTTGGCGAGAGGCCCGTCATCATCCGCACGATGGACGTGGGCGGAGACAAGGACCTGCCCGGCGTGGACCAGCCCGAGGAGGAGAACCCGTTCCTAGGCTGGCGCGGCATCAGGATGTGCCTGGACGTACCCGAGCTGTTCAAGCCTCAGCTAAGGGCGATCCTGCGCGCCGCGCCCTACGGCAACCTCAGGATCATGTTCCCGATGGTCGTGGACAACGTGGAGCTGCGCGCCGCCAAGGAGATTCTCGAAGAGTGCCGCGAAGAGCTAAGGAGTGAGGGGACGGAGTACGGCGAGGTCGAGGTCGGGGTGATGGTCGAGACGCCAGCGGCGGCGATCCGGGCCGGGGACATCGCGCCGGAGGTTGCGTTCTTCTCCATCGGGACGAACGACCTGGTGCAGTATACGCTGGCCGCCGACCGGGGCAACGAGCGTCTGACGCGCCTGCAGAGCGCGGATCATCCGGCAGTGCTGGATCTCATCGGGAAGACCTGCGAAGCGGCGCGGGAGGCGGGAATCTGGGTCGGCATGTGCGGCGAGGCGGCTGGGGAACCCGACATGATCCCCAAACTAGTCGAGCTGGGCGTCGTCGAACTGAGCATGAGCGCTCCGTCCATCCCCAGAGCCAAGAAAATCGTCTCCGAACTGTAGGGTAGGGTTTTCGCGCCCGTTGCGAGACCATATCCGTGACGGGGGCGGAGGAAAGGAAGAGATTATGAAGGCACCGGAAGAGGACCGCCGGATGGACGGCGAGATCACGCAAGCGAGGACCGGGAGGTTCGTGTACGGGTTCTCGGACAACGTGGGGGCAGCAGACGTCCTCGCTCTCTGCGGGGGCAAAGGCTCGGGGCTCATGCGGATGCGCGGCCTCGGCCTTCCGGTGCCGGAGGGATTCGTCATCACGACGGAAGCCTGCGTCTCCTACATAAAGACCAGGGAGATGCCCGAGGGACTCCTGGAGGAGGTGAAGGAGAACCTCCAGCGTGTGGAGGAGGCTACTGGCCGAGGATTCGGGGACCCGGAGAACCCGCTGCTGGTCTCCGTAAGGAGCGGCGCGCCGGTCTCCATGCCGGGGATGATGGACACCGTCCTGAACCTCGGCCTGAACGACGCCACCGTCCGCGGCCTGGCGAAGAGCACGGGCGACGAACGTTTTGCCTGGGACTCCCACCGGCGCTTCATCCAGGCGTTCGGTGAGATCGTGCTGAAGACGCCGGGGCACCTCTTCGAGGACGCCATCGAGGAGATGAAGAGCCAGCGGGGCGTCGAGGCGGACACGGAGCTTACGGCCGATGACCTGGCGGAACTGGTGGAGCGGTTCAAGGAGATCGTGTCTCAAGAGGCGGGCGTGGGAGTCCCGGAAGACCCTTACGGGCAGTTAGAGCTTGCGATAGGGGCGGTCTTCGACTCGTGGCTCGGGGAGCGGGCCGTGGCGTACCGCAGGGAGTACGGCATACCGGATACTTTAGGGACGGCCGTCACCGTACAGCAGATGGTCTTCGGGAACATGGGGGAGACTTCGGCGACCGGCGTGGCGTTCACCCGCAACCCGGCGACGGGGGATCAGGGGCTCTTCGGCGAGTTCCTGTTGAACGCCCAGGGTGAGGACGTGGTCGCGGGCATCCGCACGCCCCGCCCGCTCTCGGAGATGGAAACCGTATTGCCGAGAGCCTACCGGCAGTTTTTGGAGACGGCGGAGCGGCTGGAGCGCGAGTACGGGGACATGCAGGACATGGAGTTCACCATCGAGCGCGACAGGCTATACATGCTCCAGACCAGGAGCGGCAAGCGCACCGGGGCGGCGGCCTTGAAGATCGCGCGCGACATGGCCGAAGAGGGCCTCATCTCCCATGCCGAGGCCGTCCTGCGCGTAGAGCCCGCCTCCCTCGACCAGCTCCTCCATCCGCGCATAGATCCCACAGCCGACCTCGACGTCCTCGCCCGCGGTCTCCCCGCCTCGCCAGGGGCGGCCACGGGCAAGATAGTCCTCACGGCCGGGGAGGCGAAAGAGCGGGCGGCGGCCGGCGAGGCAGTGCTGCTGGTGCGCCGCGAGACCAACCCGGACGACGTGGAGGGCATGATCGCCGCCACAGGCGTGCTAACCGCCCTGGGCGGTATGACGAGCCACGCGGCGGTCGTCGCCCGCGGGATGGGAAAATCCGCCGTGACCGGCTGCAACGCCCTCAAGATCGACCGCGCAAATGGCGTGGTCCGCCTGGGCGGCGAGACATTCGAGGCCGGCGACGTCCTCACCATAGACGGGGCAACCGGCCGCGTCATCCGGGGCGAGGCGCCGCTGGTCGCGCCGGAGCCGAGCGAGGACTTCGAGACCGTGCTCCGGTGGGCCGACGAGGCGCGGGTCCTCGGTGTGAGGGCCAACGCCGACACGCCGGAGGACGCGCGGCGGGCCAGGGAACTGGGAGCGGAGGGCATCGGGCTGTGCCGCACGGAGCACATGTTCATGCAGGGCGAGCGGCTCAAGATCATGCGTGAGATGATCCTCTCCGAAGGCGATGAGGCCCTCGACGAAGCCCTAACCAAGCTCGAACCCATGCAGTGCGAGGACTTCGAGGGGATCTTCCGAGCCATGGACGGGCTGCCCGTCACCGTGCGCCTGCTGGACCCGCCGTTGCACGAGTTTCTCCCCAACTCTAAGGACTTGGCGAAGGAGATCGCCGAGCGAGAAGGGCGCGGAGAGGGTGTCGAAGAGCAACGGCGGCAGCTCCGGGTCGCGGAGAGCCTCGAAGAGAGGAACCCAATGCTTGGGCTGCGGGGATGCAGGCTCGGCCTCCTCAAGCCCGAGGTCTACCTGATGCAGGCACGGGCCATAGCGAAGGCCGCCAGGACCGTTCGGGAGGGAGGGGGAGACCCAGTGGTCGAGATAATGATCCCGCTTGTCGGGTTCCCGTCCGAGTTGGAGAGGATGCGTACCTTGATCCTGGCGGAGCTGGCCGAAGAGAGCCTGCCCATCGGGACCATGATCGAGCTCCCACGGGCGTGCGTGGTGGCAGGCGAGATAGCTGACCACGCCGACTTCTTCTCCTTCGGCACCAACGACCTGACCCAGATGGTCTGCGGCATAAGCCGCGACGATGCGGAGGAGAAGTTCTTAGCAGAGTACCTAAGAAGCGGTCTACTACTGGAGAACCCCTTCGAGACCCTCGACCAGAGCGGCGTGGGCGAGCTGGTCGAGATGGCCCGCGAGCGTGGACGGGACACCAATCCGCACCTCAAGCTGGGCGTCTGCGGGGAGCACGGCGGCGACCCGAAGAGCGTCGCCTTTTTCCACAAGGCGGGCCTAGATTACGTCTCCTGCTCGCCCTTCCGTGTACCCGGCGCGCGCCTCGCCGCCGCCCAAGCTGCCCTGAAGGAGTGATCTCCTTGCACCGATAGAGGGAGGCGATGCCGTATTCGGTGGATGGCTTCCATGCACCGGGAGCCATCCTAGCCCGGCGCTTCCCGTAGCGCGCCGCGTCTCTCGCAGCCCGTCCGGAAGGGGGGCGAATGGGCCGACCACAGCCAACCATAGCTCGGCTCTCCGCAGTAGAGCAGCAACAGCTCCACCACCTCTTGTCAAAGGCAATGAAGAAGGACTGACGCAAGAATTGATGACGATGAGCTAGAGGTATGTATCAAGTGGACTCACCCCATAGGGACGGACAATTTCTACTTATGCCACCGCGACGACCTCCGCCATTGTGACTCGCTCGTAGTCGAAGGGGCCCGAGGACCCCTCGGAGACGCCTCGTCGGCTGATCAGATGCGAACCGCCTCGCCCTGTTCGACACCCTGCTCAGCTCCCCGGGCGGGCTTCAGCAGGTAGGACTCGGCGTCGAAGCGACGCAGCATGCGGCGGAAGCCCCACATCGTGCGCGGCCACATGAGGCTGGGCCGGCCACCGTCGTCGAGGTACCAGCTCCGGCAGCCGCCGCGAGCCCACACCGTGCTATCCAGGTCTTCGCCGACCCACCGCATGTAGCGGTCCTGCGCGTCGGGACGCACCTCGAAGCTCGCCAGGTTCTGCTCGCGCATCACGCGCAGGGCATCCATCACGTAGGCCGTCTGCGACTCGGCTTTCCAGATCATCGAGCCGTGCCCGGAGCCGGTTCCTGCGCTGCAGAGGTTGAAGAAGTTGGGGAACCCCGCGATGGTAGTCGCCCGGTGGAACCGAGGCCGCCCGTTCCAGACCTCGTCTATGGACCGGCCATCGCAGCCCTGGATGCGCGAGAGTATCGGCGATTCTGAGGTCTCGAAGCCCGTCGCGAAGATTATGGTGTCTACCTCGCGCTCGGTGCCGTCCCTGGCTACAAGGCTCCTTTCCCGCACCTCCCGCACAGCGCTGGCGATGAGCTCGACATTGGGCTTCGCGAGAGCGGGGTAGAAGTCGTTGGTTATGAGAACACGCTTGCAGCCGATCTCGTAGTCGGGCGTGAGCTTGGCGCGCAGCTCCGGGTCGCCGACTTGCTCCTCCAGTAACCTCCGGGACGTCTTCTCCAAAAACCGGCGCAGGAAGCGGTTGCGCCGGATCATGCGGTAGTTCACCACATCGCGCACCGCGAACTGGCTTAGCCTGTAGAGCCGAACGAGCTGCGGGAACGTGCGCAGCACGCGCTTCTCCTTCTCTGAGATCTTCCGGTCCGAGCGAGGCACGACCCACCCGGGGGTCCGCTGGAAGACCACGAGGCGCTCGACCTGTAGCTGTATCTCCGGCACTACCTGGACCGCTGAGGCCCCCGTCCCGACGACGCCGACCCGCTCGCCGGCGAGGTTGTGTTTGTGATCCCAGCGGCTCGTGTGGAAAGTCTTCCCTCGGAAGCGGTCCAGACCCGGCACGTCTGGGAAGACGGGCTCGGTCAGCGGCCCGGCGCACGACACGAGCACGTCTGCGCTAAAACGGCGCCTCGACGTGACTATGCGCCACACCTCGGCGTCGTCGTCCCACACCGCGTCAAGCAACTCCTCGTGCAGGGAGATCCAGGGCCCCAACCCTCGGTCTCTCACGACCGATTCGAGGTAGTCTTGGATCTGCGCCCCCGGCGAGAACGCCCGGTCCCACTCAGGGTTAGGCGCGAAGGAAAGCGAGTAAAGGTGCGACGGCACGTCGCACGCCACCCCGGGGTAGGTGTTATCCCGCCAGACCCCGCCGACGCTCTCGCCACGTTCCAGAACGACAAAGTCCTCCTCCCCACGCTTCCGCAGGCCCGAGGCGACTGAGAGCCCGCTGAAGCCGGCGCCGACGACGACCACGCGCAGGTGGCGCTCGACTCGGCGCTCGCTACGGTGGCCCTCCCTACCGACTCCCGAACATGCCTCACTAGCGGTCATCCAGCAGCTCCTCCTTGTAGCCGAACCGATGATCGCCGATCATTCTATCCCACGTCGTACCTCGCGTTGCCCAGCAGCTCGCGCACCGTCTTGGCTTCGCTCAGTATCTCCTTCATAGCTCATCAGCGAGCCCACATGGCGTCGTCGCGTCATAGTCGAGAAGCGGTCGCGGGGCCTGTGAGCATCGGGGCGAGGGCTCTACCTTAGAAGTCTCCACCTTGTCCACCTCAACGGAGCAAAGCTCCTTGCGCTCTCCTACTAGAGCACCGGTCGAGTACTAGAAAACAGCGTCGATATAAGAGATGGTTGGTCCTACCTATCCTCAATTAGAAAACACCCGCAAAAGACCGTCATGACCGTCGCCACCGTCATGATCTGAGAAAAGCTCACACATAAGGCGTTTCTAGGCATGACTATCATGACGATGGGTATCACGATCATATGATGATGGGTATGACGATCATTATTGAGGAGACAGAAGAACCGTCGCTAAGAAATCCCTGCAAATGCCAGGGTGTGACGACTGTGACGGTCGTGACGATGAATTGCCGTGGTTCTCTAATGGATTACTGCGGTAAGCTAACACGTGTTCTTGAGGAAGGCCTTGAGAAGGACGAGTAAGATTCGCAGGAAGGCTGGCGATGTCAGGCTTCGTGGA
>JAWWQA010000404.1:0-3199 GCA_033854695.1 Rubrobacteraceae bacterium | reverse complement strand
AGAAACTCTAATCAAATTCTTATTTTTCTCTACTGCCCCACATTCTACATATACCAATAGGCGCTCTTGGAATTCCTTGTAGCTACTTGCAACTTACTTTACGACCCGAGGGCTACATCTCGCCCGTCACATCAGCGGGAATCGAATGGTTGTGTAGTCGCCCTGCTCCTCCGAGGTCGTCACAGGCTTCTCGCGGCTCTGGTATAGATAACCGTGATGGATGACATCGGTGCGATAGTGAGAGACGACTTGGGCCCAGTGCTTCTTCCCGTCGGCCCGAGGGTTCGCCTTGTAGTGTCGGTCGAGTATGTCGGCATCGGGCATTCCGAAACGCTCGAGCAGGTCGGTTAGTGCGAGGCCAAACTTCCGCTCGATATTGGCCGCGTTGGATACGTTGCTTTCGACGATAGTGAGCGCAGCACTCGCCGATTGGTCTGCCGCAGACACCGCGGCTTCATTGATATCTCGGATCCTCTTGAAAGCCTCCGCCCAGGACCTTCTTCACCGCCTTTCGCTGGGTGGCGTTTAGTTAACCACGTAGGCAAAATTTACTAGAGAAAGATGGATAATCTAGCCGATGCACTGTCACCTGCAACCCTCTAAAGTCTTCTCAGTACCAGGCCAGGCTTTCTTCTCCCACCTTGCGTGGAATGCTATTGCTTGCCTCATATAGTGACCGTTTCGCTGGCCTTGCCCGAGCGCACAAAGCCTACATGCGAAAGAAAGCGCGTGCCTGGGACGGTTCGGTATTACAATCACGTTCTTGAATTTAGATGATTGCAAAGCGCTTGGAGGAACAGTGTATGGCTGCGGTGAAGCTGCCTGACGGTAGAGAGCTTACGATAGAACCCGGCGAGAAGGCGCGTGAGGTGGCCGAGAAGATCGGCAAGCGCCTCGCCCGCGACGCCGTAGTTGCGAAGCTGAACGGCGAGTTGATAGACCTTGATGCCCCATTGAATGGCGGCGGAGATTTCGAGGTCGTGACGAAAGATTCGGCGGAGGGCCTCGAGGTGCTGCGGCACTCGACGGCTCATGCGATGGCCCAGGCCATTTTGGAGCTGTACCCGGGGAGCAAGCTCACTATTGGTCCACCCATAGAGAATGGCTTCTACTACGACATCGAGGTGGCTGGCAAGATCACCGACGAGGACCTTCCGCGCATCGAGGATAAGATGCGCGAGGTAGTTCAGCGTGACCTCCCGATAGAACGCGAAGAGGTGTCGAAGGCCGAGGTCGAGAAGCTCTACGAGGACAACCCGTACAAGCTGGAGATCATTTGCGACCTGGAAGAAGGCGACATAACTGTCTACCGGCAGGGTGAATTCTTCGACCTGTGCCGTGGCCCGCATGTCCCGAGCACCGGTAAGCTTGGAGCCTTCAAGCTGCAGAATATAGCTGGAGCCTACTGGCGCGGAGACGAGAAAAACCCGATGCTCACCCGCATATACGGAACGGCCTGGCCAACGGAGAAGGATCTCAAGGCGTACCTGAGGCGGCTCGAGGAGGCGAAGGCCCGCGACCACCGCAAGCTCGGGAGGGAGTTGGATCTGTTTAGCGTCTCCGAAGAGGTAGGGCCTGGTCTGATTCTGTGGCACCCCAAAGGTGCTATGGTCCGCGTCCTGATCGAAGACTTCAGCCGTCAAGCTCACCTCGACAACGGCTATGAGTGGGTTTTCTCTCCACACGTCGGCCGGGCCAGGTTGTGGGAGACTTCCGGACACCTGGGCTTTTACCAGGAGAACATGTACCCGCCTATGGATGTCGAGGGCGAGGAGTACTACGTCAAGCCCATGAACTGTCCCTTCCACATCCAGATATACAAGAGTCGTATGCGCTCTTACCGGGATCTGCCACAGCGCTACGCGGAGAACGGGACGGTCTATCGCTATGAGCGCAGCGGCGTATTACACGGCCTCACTCGGGTTCGGGGATTCACCCAGGACGACGCCCACATCTTTTGCCGCCCCGATCAGGTAGAGGAAGAGATCAGCCGCGTTTTTGAGTTCTCGCTCTTCGTATTGCGGGCTTTCGACTTGAGCGATTTCAAGGCTTATCTTGCTACGCGTCCGGAGAAGTACGTGGGAGAACCGGAAGATTGGGACAGGGCAACCGAAGCGCTGAGGAAGGCGGTTGAAACTCACGATATCCCGTATGAGTTAGACGAAGGTGGTGGCGCATTCTACGGACCGAAGATAGACCTGAAGGTCAACGATGCGCTTGGTCGCGAATGGCAACTGAGCACCATTCAGTTCGACTTTAATATGGCGGAGCGCTTCGGCCTGGAGTACATCGGCGAGGATGGGCAGGCACACCGTCCGTACATGATCCATCGAGCTCTTTTGGGCAGCATGGAACGCTTCTTCGGTGTCCTTACCGAGCACTACGGTGGCGCCTTTCCGGTCTGGCTCTCGCCGGTGCAAGCGGTGGTGATACCGGTTGCGGACCGTCACATTCCTTATGCTCGCGAGGTCGGGGAGAAGCTCCGTGCGGAGAGCTTCCGAGTCGAGGTAGATGACGCGCCGATGAGCATGCAGAAGAAGATCCGGGAGAATGCCCGGCAGAAGGTGCCTTACCTTCTCATCGTCGGGGACGCTGAGGAGGGGGAAGGGACGGTGAACGTCCGCAAGCGTGGCGAGAAGACGCAGGAGGCCGTAGGACTGGAAGAGTTCGCCGGGCGAATAAGGGAGGAGGTTGCAGCGCGCAATTCTTATAGACGGCGACAGTAATGCCAGGGTATAATAGTAAATGACGTGGGATGGGGTTCGTTGTCCGCTAGTTGCTTCTTTCAAGGAGCTGTTGTCGCGGTTGGGCGGCCCCGTAGAGTCCGTATCGGAAGGAGTGGTGTAAAGTAGCCGCGGAAGAAGAACCAAGGATCAACGGCCAGATCAGAGCCCGCTCGGTGCGTCTCATCTCGGAGAGCGGGGAGCAGCTGGGGATCAAACACATAAGAGAAGCAATGGATTATGCTGAGAGGCGAGATCTCGACCTCGTCGAGGTGGCGCCCAACTCGGACCCGCCGGTGGTCCGGATCATGGACTACGGCAAGTACAAGTACCAGAAGGAGCAGGCCCGCAAGGCTGCCCGCAAGAAGCAGGTCAACATCAACGTTCGCGAGATTAAGCTCCGACCGAAGATTGGCGACCACGACTTTGCCACCAAGCGCAGCCACGTCGAACGCTTCCTGCGCCACGGCGACAAG
>JAWWQA010000403.1:0-2641 GCA_033854695.1 Rubrobacteraceae bacterium | reverse complement strand
TTCTCCTCGACGACGTCCATGTCGTCTATCGAGAGTCCGGCCTTTTTGAGCGCCTGGCGCGTGGCCGGGACCGGTCCTATGCCCATGTACGCCGGGTCCACCCCGGCCACGGCGACCGAGACGAGCCTGCCGGCTACCGGAAGCCCCAACTCCTCGGCCTTCTGCGCGCTGGTTACGAGCATCATCGACGCCCCGTCGTTTATACCGGACGAGTTCCCAGCCGTAGCGGTACCGCCATCTGGCTTGAAGACCGGCGGGAGCTTAGAGAGGCTTTCCTGGGTCGCCTCCTTGCGGACGTGCTCGTCCTCGGTGAACTGGATGGTCTCCTTCTTCCGCTGGACCTCCACCGGCACGACCTGCTCGGCGAAGTAGCCCTCGTCTATGGCCCTGGCCGCCCGCTGGTGACTGCGCGCTGCGTACTCGTCCTGTTCCTCACGGGTTATGCCGTACCGTTCGGCGACGTTCTCAGCGGTCATGCCCATGTGGTAGTCGTTAAAGGCGTCCCAAAGGCCATCGTAGACCATGTGGTCCAGGATCTTGGCGTCCGGCAGCCCCATCCGATAGCCATAGCGCCCCTTCGGCAAAAGAAACGGTGCCTGGTTCATGTTCTCAATGCCGCCGGCGAGGATGACGTTCGCCTCCCCGAGGGCTATCTCCTGGGCCGCGGAGACTATGGCTTGTAGTCCCGATCCGCACATCCTGTTTATGGTCATGGCTGGCGCCTCGACCGGAATGCCGGCGTTTATGCCGACCTGGCGGGCCGGGTTCATGCCCTGGCCGGCCGTGAGGATGTTGCCGGCAATCACCTGGTCGATCCGTTCGACCTCTATGCCCGACCGGGAGATAACCTCCCTGGCAATGATCGCCCCGAGGTCCGGGGCCGGGATCTCCTTGAGCGTCCCGACGAAGGTCCCGATCGCCGTCCTCAAGGGTGTGGAGATCACTATCTCCTCGCCGTTGTTGGCGAAATTCATCTGCTTCTCCTCTCGGTTGCGTTGCTTTCGTCGCTCTGCTTGGTGTCGCTGCATGTGTCCTTGGTTGCCTCGTTGGCTACTACTCCGCCTCCTCTCGCTTCTACGCTGCTCAGAGACTCGCGGTGGCGCCGGTCGATAAGGATTTCGATAGCTTCCTAGCCCGCTGCGCCCGTCGCCAGCTCTTCAAGCGTCTGATCTAACCCTCGCGCAACTTCGGGTAGAGGTTTCCATGGTTCTCTCCTCATCTTCTATCGTTTTCAGGGTCTCTCCTCTTCTCGCGCCTCCCGGAGGCTTGAGGCTGCGCACCGGTTCAGGGCCTGGCAACGGTACATAAAGGTGGTACACACTATTCCTTGTCTTGAACTTCACCTTTGACAGGACGGAGGAGAAGAACCTGAGTGCATCGCGGTTTTCGCCGAGTACCGTGCCGGTGAAAGACTGGATTTGCCGGCGTCCGGCTTCCTCGGCGAGACGGCTCAGTAGAAGCTTACCGATCCCCCTCGATTGCCACCGGTCCTCGACGACGATCGCCATCTCCGCCTCGCGCGCTTCCTGCCGGACATACATGGCTTGGCCGACTATCTCGTCGCCTACCAGCGCAACGAGAGACTCCTTGTCATAGTGATCCACATCAGTGAGATAGGCTAGCGCCCATTCTGGCACGCGAGGCATTGGCAGGTGGAACCTCTTGTGGATGGTTTCGCGTGAGAGCCGGGAGAGCATCTCGCGAAGCCCGTCTTCGTCTCCAGGCGATACGGGTCTAATTAGTACTTCGGGACTGTCCGATAGGGCTATCACCCCCCAAACCTCGAGCTCGAACTTCGAAAATGGAATGGGGATCGGACCCTTCGTTTGAACCATAGCGCCTACTCCCTTCATCACCTGGCAAGCGACTCGAGGTACCGCGTCAGGTGGTTCACCGCCCGGTGAACGTGGTCAGTATCCCCGTAGAGCTTGCTCATCATCACTGCCCCTTCGATAGTCGAGATCACCACGGTCGCCAGAGCTTCCGGGTCGGTATCAGGATCCAATTCGCCGTTCGCTATCCCCTCGCGGACCGTACGGACGATGAGGTCTTGCCATCGGTCCATCGCTTGCTGGACCTTCTCCCTTAGGACAGGCTGGGCGTCGTCTGCCTCTATGGCCGTATTGAGGATGGGGCATCCACCCTGTATTGGTCGGTCCTCCGCGAGGGTACGGTGCATCTCTACGGCGCTGACGAGGCGCTCCATCACCCTACCCTCTCCATCGAGCGCCTCCTCTAGCCTCCCAAGAACGAGTTCCGCAGAGAAGTCGAAGGTCTCTAAAGCGAGTTGCTCCTTGCTACTAAAGTGGTTGTAGATACTTCCCTTCTCCAGGCCCGTCTTCCGTACAAGATCGCTCATCGAGGTCCCGAAGTAGCCACGAGTGTTGAAGACCTCTGCCGATCTCTCGACGATCATCTTGCGCGTACGCTCGCCTTTGCGCTCGCCCTTCCTCATCTTTAGAGAGTCCAGATCTATCCCTTCCACCATCTCGCTTCCAGCAAGTCGCTTTATCGGTTCCCAGTTCGCCTATCCAGTAGGTTTACAAACCGACCGGTCGGTATTATTATATAGGCAGTTCGGTCTGAAAGCAAGCGAAGGAGAAGCGAGTGAGCATACAACGAGAGCGCGTCGCGCTCGTAA
>JAWWQA010000402.1:0-2625 GCA_033854695.1 Rubrobacteraceae bacterium | reverse complement strand
AGGATGAGAAGCTGCGAGATGCTCGCCATCAGCCTACTCTAGGGGGCCGAGGCGCACCGAGTAGAGTATCATCGCGGGCCTCACTAAGCGTCAGAAGACCTGGACCAACGCCAGCGCAGGAACAGGTAGACCGCCCCGGCGAGAAGGGCCAGGACTACGAGGTAGTCCAGGTAGTGCAGGTAGGAGCCGATCCGCTCCCAGTTATCGCCGAGGAGATAGCCGAAGTAGGTAAGGGCGAAGACCCAGGGGACGCAGCCGGCGAAGGTGTAGAAGGTAAACCTGGCGAAGTTCATCCGAGCGGCCCCGGCGGGGAAAGAGATGAACGTGCGCACCACGGGCAGGCAGCGCGCGACGAAGACCGTGAACTCGCCGTACCTGTCGAACCACTTCTCGGCCACGACGAGGTGGTGAGCGCGCACCCCGACGAAACGACCGTAGCGCAACCAGAGCTCACGTCCCCCCCAGCGGCCTATAAAGTAGGCGATCCAGGAACCAAACACGTTCCCCAGGACCCCGGCCGCGACCGCTCCGAAGAGGCTCAGCTGCCCAAGAGAGACCAGATACCCTGCGAACGGCGAGATCGCCTCGGATGGTATCAGAACACCCATACTCTCCAGGAGCATCAGCCCGAACACGGCGAAGAGCCCATAATCCCCAATGGTCGCCGTGACCCAGTTTATTAGCGGCTGCAGGATAGCTTCGAGCACCCCGGGAAACTATCACCTCAGGCAGCGGATTTCCAGTGTCACCTGGCCTCGCCCCCTGCTTTGATCTCCCGCAGCTTGCGGAAAACTTCGGCCGCCGTCAGGCAGAGCGAGGCCCAAACACCGCCGAGAGCCCAGCCGGCGAGGACATCGCTCGGATAGTGGGCCCCCATGTAGACACGCCCCAGCCCTATCAGAAGCACGAGCGCGACGATGATGAGGCCGATCCTGACCTTCGCCTTCCACGAGCCGCCCCAACGCTCCGGGGAACGGAGGCTCCACACGTACAGGGCTGTGGCCCCAATGACGAGCGCCGCCATAGCGTGCCCGCTCGGGAACCCGAGTCCCGCTTCGGGGACGAGTTGCAGGGAAGCCGGCGGACGGGGACGGTTGAAGAAGTACTTAAAGAGTTCCACGAGAGCACCCGTCCCGAAGGCCGCCGTGAGGAGAACGATCCCCGAGAACAACCTCCCGGCGTCACGTTGCCTCCGGCCCAGCACGACGAGCAGGCCCCCGGCCGCCGCCCCAGCAAGGAGCAGCACCTCTGGAGAGAACACGAGCTCGAAGACGATGACCCCGGCCGTGAGGGAAGGATCTCCATGAGAGTGTACGAAGCGCAGGATGGCGAGGTCCACGTTCACCAGCGGGTCATGCGAGAGCAGGTCCTCGACGATACCCCCGAATGCCCAGGAGAAGAAGCCCGTAAAGATGAGTCCGACGGTGAAGGCCAGACCGTAGACCTCTCCAGGGTCGAAACGCCGCCGGAGCCAGAGACCGGCGGGACTCTCGAGGAACGCCTGCAAGCGGCCGCCTCCCAGGCGCGCGGCCGTCTGCCTGAACTCCTCGGGATGGGCACGGACCCAGCGGTACGCTATGTAGAGCACCACCCCGGTGATGAACAGGATGAGCAGCAGCGTGGTCGCCTGGCCCATCCACCTCTCGACGAGGCTGAGGCTTCCGCCGAGGAGGTAACCGGCAAGGACGACCACCGTGGCCCAGCACGCTCCCCCGAGGGCATTGTAGAAGAAGAAGGTGTGCCAGCGCATGCGGCTTATCCCGGCGGTCAGGGCACCGAATACTCGAAGCCCCGCGACGAAGCGGGCGAAGAAGACGGCCTTACCCCCGTGCTGCTCGAAAAACTTCTCCGCGCGAGCCAGGCGCCCGGGTGTGATCAGGACATAGCGGCCCCAGCGCAGGACGAATGGGCGTCCCCCCTCGCGGCCGACCCAATAGCCGATCTGGTCCCCGACTACCGCCCCAAGTATGCCGAAAAGGATCGCATCTCCCACGTCCATCCTGCCCTGCTGGGCGAGAATACCCGCGGCTATAAGAATGGTCTCGCCAGGGAGCGGCACCCCTGCGCTCTCCAGCATCACGCCGAAGAAGACGATCAAGTACCCGTATTGGGCGAGCAGGGAGAACACGTTCTCTATAGTACCCATGCTACGTCAATTCTCCTGTTCTTCGACCCTCGAGGGACGCTTGTGAAGCGTACGCCATAGGAAGTAAGAGATCCCGATGGTGCTCACCCAGAGAGGTGCGGCGAGGAAGCCGGCGAGGATGTCAGTCGGGTAGTGTACGCCTAAGTAGAGGCGCGAGAAACCGATGAGGAGGACGAGGACAACGCCGGCCGCGGCCACCGCCCAGCGCCGGAAACCTTTCAAGCGCCAGGCGACGAGCAGGGTCAGCGTGCCGTAGAAGCCGACGGCGATGGTGGCGTGGCCGCTGGGGAAGGAATAGAAGGAGGCGGTGTAGCCAGAATCGAAGAGCTCCGGGCGGGCGCGCTGGAAGACGGTTTTGAGGACCGTGGTCAGGACGATGCTCCCGACCGTGGAGATCACGAGCAGGGCGGCGGAGATCCTCGCCCCCACGCGGTAGAAGGCGTACACCGCTAGCCCCAAAAGCGGGGTGACCACCCAAT
>JAWWQA010000401.1:0-3992 GCA_033854695.1 Rubrobacteraceae bacterium | reverse complement strand
CTTCGTCATCGATCTTCAAGCGTTCTTCCGTACCCAAAAGGGCGCACAAACATACTATCGATCTCAACTATCCCTAAGCATCGCAAGTTTTAGTTCCGGGATCGAGCACGTAGAACCACTCTACTTACGTCTCGTAAAGCTCGCCCAGCAGTAGCCTGCCACTCGACTCAAGCCCCTTGGTAAAGTAAGGATAGCTTCCATAAACCCAACACTTCTTTAAACTGTTTAATACTACCCTGCGAACCGGCGCAATCGCGGACCCGCGAGGCCGAGACACGCTTTGACTCTACTCGTGAGGACGATCTTCGCGAGGCTGCAATATCTCGCCTCCGATACGAAGATGGAAACCAGATGTGGGGTATTTCTGCCTTGGCCCAAACGGATCACAACTCCCTGCCACCGAGTCGAGTATCGAGAGTGGCTCGCTTAACAGAAAGCAACAAGGCGCTGGAGGCGCTGGTTACCGCGGGTTTTCTGGTGCCCCATCTTCCGCTAGCATTACCGGGGTGGAAAGTGGGACGACCCTGAACTTGGTCTGGTTTGCGCCAGGGTAGAGCCAGGGAAAGGAGATTGCGAGCTATGACTGTGGTAAAGCGCACCGAAGGGTGCTATGAGGTTCAAGACGTGGAGTTCGGCAAGGTTTACAGGTGGGAACCTGGGAGCGTCATGGTTGAGTGCGACTGTGGCGAGAGGACAACCCTCACTCGCTTAGAGTCTGTATGCATGCGCTGCGGCACGGACCACACGCACACCGTCCTAAAGATATTAGCTGTCCAGCAGCTAGAAGACGAGACCTTGCACCCCTGGCGCTACGCCGGGGACCGCGAAGGCGCCGGGTTGCCTTGCTAGCGCTTTCCTGACAATAGGGTAGCCCCCTCCACGATATCCCGGCGGCCTGTGAAGGCAACCAACCTTCGCGGCATCCTCCCTCCTGAGCTGCCGGGCTTCTCGCGCTGGCGGGCCCTTGAGGGCCTCACTTACGTTCTTTGCGAGCTGTTGGGCTGCACGTGAGATAACTTCACTCATCAGCGGGATGGGCACAAGATGAACGATGCTCTAGTTCATCCTACTTACGCTTGATGCAAAGTTCCCTAACCACTTCAATTAAACCTTAACTTGAATGATGACTTTCACAGTAACTAGTAGTAATATCGCACGGTCTCTAGGAGGGTGTGTGGACCAAGAGGGATTCGTTAAGGCTCTACGAGCCAAGATCAAGCACCGTATCGAGGATGGCTACTTGGACATGAGTAGGCCGGATATAGTGCAGATAGGCAGGAAAGTACAGATGAGCCCGGATGAGGCGGCGGACTACTTCATGGATGTTCGAGGCCAGGTATGGGAAGGTGACGTCATCCCTCGGTCAGGTCTCCCCTGGACAGGAGTAACTTTTGATCCTGAATGGTTCTGGCAGCAGCATGGTATCAGGCCACTCTAACCACGCTAGATCTCTTGGCCTCCGAGAACTCCCAGGAGTACCCTGAGGAACGAAAGACCTCGGCCCAATGGAGGGTTGGTCGCCTAGCCATCGCCACTGATCTCGTTGATATCGGCGGCGTAGATATGCCAGGTTAGTTGGTCCTCCGTAGCTCCTGGCACATCGTTTACCCGGCGCAGGCTATATGTGCCACTGTACCTCTGTATGCGCTGGTCGGTGGTGGTGGCGGTGATAGTCACCGGGATTTCGATGAATAAGGAGCCTGCCGCCGCATCTTCTCTGCCGGGCTCGGCGGTTTGGACGTCGACGTGCTCGGTTTCGGCGAAGCCCTGTCTAAACTGCTCCAACGTCTGGTTGCTCGCCGATCCGTTCCTGTCCCAATAGTTATATGCCCGCTCGTACTCGCCATTGTTGATCGTGTCATAGTAGTCGCGGATAACCTGTACCGCTGCCTCGGGACTGGATGGATCAGGCGCCGAGTCTGCTTGCTGGGAGGTTGGAGAATCTGCTCCTTCCTGGCCGGTTTGTTGAGCACTGCAAGAGGAGGCGAATGCGAGGATGAGCAAAGTACAGAGCATGGCAATCGACCTATACTCTGCCATTGTCTTCACCTCTCTATTTACAGATATTTGCCGAACCAGTCCATGGTGTAGGACCACGCTTCCCTGGCGGCTTCAGGGTTAAACCGCTCTCCGGTGTCGTTGAAGAACGCGTGGTTCGCACCCTCGAACACCTGCATTTTGTACGTTTTGCCGGCGGCGGCGAGGGCTTCTTCCAATTCGGGTTCCTGGTCCATGATGCGCTGGTCTTCTGCACCGTAAATGCCCAGTACGGCCGCCTGGATGTCGGGTACGTCCTCCAGCGGTGGGTTGGGTCCATAGAAAGCAACTACGGCGCTCATTCTCGGCTCTTTGGTGGCCAAGCGCCAGGCCTGACCACCACCCCAACACCACCCGATGCCGCCGATCTTCCCTTCCTGGACGTAGGGCTGCTTCTCCAGCCACGTCACGCTGGACTTGAGGTCGGAGATCACTCCCTCCGGATCCAACGCAGAGATGGCGGTCGTGACCTCCGCCTCGTCAGCGAACTGGGAGGTGCCACCAACGCGGGAAAGCAGGTCTACAGCGAGCCCTGTGTAGCCTACCTTGGCGAAACGCCGGGTAACGTCCCGGATGTGATCCGTCAGGCCGCGATTCTCGTGGATCAAAAGGATCGCGGCGAAAGGCCCCTCGCTACTGGGCCGCGCCTGGTAAGCCTCTATCGTGCCTGCCTCGCCCGGAACTTCCACCTCGCTTACTTCGATATCGGGGTCGTCCGGCTCGACCGTGATGCCATTAGTGTTGCTTTGGGGCACGGGCGCTGCCTCCGGTTCCTCGACGTTGGCTTCCGGATTGCTACAGCCGAGCGACGCCAGCAGAGTAGGGCTTACGATGGCCACCCCGAAGATCCGACCGACCGTTTCGATCATCTGCCGCCGGGACATGCGACCATCTTCGTATTCCTCGACCATCTCTTCGGCCAGGTACCGTTTGAGCCTATGGGCATCGTTCAAGACCGTATCCTCACTTCCCACCAAATGGTTCGTGGCAAATCCGATACGAGCTTATCATGCGAATCTAAAGATTCGTCGATAATATGCAACGCGAGAACAACACTCTCGTCGTTCGTCTTATTCTTCTTGCCCCCTTATTACCCTGGCTCCGGGTCTTGGATCCCGGCTACCCCGGGACTCCGATCGCCACTGTTGCCCGCTCTATCTCCGCCGCACGTGTGTAACCGGCGCGCTCCCACCGCACCCTGTATAGCGCCTCGCCAAGCGATTTGTTGCGGAGGCCTTCCGCCTCCTGTGTTAGCTCTCCTATGGCAAAGTACGCCTCCTGCTCGCGGGCACACCGCTCACAGTAGGGTATGTCCCAGATCTTTACGACCGCCGGACGAGGGCAGGGACGATCCGTCCCGCTTCGCACCTGACACCGTGCCGGTTCCATTGTCGCTTTAGTCAAGAGGTCCTCCTCCTAGTTATCTACAACCCTACGAAGAGATTACAGGGTAGGAGGAAACAGAACATCCTCCTTTTGGAGGATGTTCCTCGCCCTATAGTAGGAAAAGAGCCAGGGTTCTCTCCACTCTGGGAGGCCGCCTTTATAGTGAGATTCCACTCCCGCGGTCTTACAGTAGAGGTTACTGCACCTCCGCCAGGAGAGGGTAGTGTTGCGCTTTCGCCCGTCTACAACATCTAGGGAGCCACACCAGAAGGAGGGACAAGAGGTGGCGTGTCTGAAACCCTCAACTGCTACTAGAGGCAGCCAGATCCTACTCCAGGCACAAGCTCTTAGACCGATTCTGGGCTATAGCTTTGACAAGAGAGAGCGGTCTACTAGGACCGCAAGAAGAAACAGAGGGGGACATGTAGTGGAGCGCAACTTGTTACACCTTTGGTTGGTTCTTGTAGCGGGTGTGGTCACCGTGACAATCTTGGCTGGTGCGCTGTTGGAGTAGTGGGCCGCCTAGGTCTCAGCCCTTGGGAGCTTAATCGTGCGGTGGGATCGGGGAC
>JAWWQA010000400.1:0-2528 GCA_033854695.1 Rubrobacteraceae bacterium | reverse complement strand
AGCTCCGGCAGCGCCGGGGACGTGTAGAGCGTCAGGTGCTGCCACTCTCCACCGAGAGCCGCCAGCGCTTCGAGGAGCGGTGGGGCGAAGTCGAGAGGGTCTTTGTGGATAACCCCGATCGCTCCATCGAGATGGCTGACCGGACCGTCTCGGACCTCCTCGTAGAGCGCAACTTCATCGCCGACACTGCCCAGGACGACCGGGAGACGGAGCAGGGCCTGGCCGCCATGTACCCGGATGTCGCCGATGACTATAGGGAAGCCCGGCGCATCCGCGCCGAAGTCGTCGCTCGCTCTGTCCAAAGCTCAGGCGAGGGCTCGAACGAGGAGGACACGGAGGAGCTGCGGCAGGTCATTCGCAAGTACCGCTTCGTCTACGAGCGGCTCGTGCGGGATTAGTGTCGTGCGGGAGCGAGCTTGGAGAATCGTCCTGAGCCGCCTGGGGTAACGGGTTGTGGGCGTTCCTTTGTGCGAAAATGGGTAAGAATGGGGCGCTGAAAACCAGGGAAGACGAATGAGGGGTGAGTGTATGGCCGATAACTTGGTGACCAAGATCTTCAAGGACCATATAGAGAGTGGTACCTACGAGCAAGGTGAGGAGGTAGGTCTCCAGATAGACCAGGCCCTGCTCCAGGACGCCACCGGCACGATGGCCTCCTTGCAGTTCGAGGAGATGGGGTTCGATAGGGTTCAGGCCCCTCTCGCTGTGCAGTACGTGGACCACAACATCATCCAGCTCGACCACAAGAACCCCGACGACCACATCTTTCTTCAGGCGTTCGCCGCCAAGTCTGGCCTCTACTATTCCAGGCCCGGCAACGGGATCTGCCACTATTTGCATGTGGAGAGGTTCGCCAAGCCCGGGGCGACTCTGATAGGGGCCGACTCACACACCACCACCTCGGGCGCTCTAGGGTCCATCGCCATCGGGGCCGGGGGCCTCGATGTGGCGCTCGTTCTGGCTGGCCAACCGTTCAACACACCTGCGCCCCAGGTCGTCGGCGTGGAGCTAACGGGCGATTTCCAGGATTGGGTAACGCCGAAGGATGTCATCCTGGAGCTCTTGAGGCGCCGTGGTGTGCGGGGCGGGGGCGGATATATGTTCGAGTTCTATGGGCCGGGAGTAGCGAACGTTCCCGTCACGGGACGTATTACGATCTGCAACATGATCGCCGAGCTCGGCGCCACCGCCGGCATCTTCCCCTCTGATGACCGGACGCGCGAGTGGCTCGAGGCCCAGGAGCGCCCGGACGACTTCGTGGAGCTCGCCGCCGATGAAGGTGCGGAGTACGACGAGCACGAGCACATAGAGCTCGACAAGCTTGAGCCCCTCATCGCCCAGCCCCACTCGCCTGGCAATGTCGTCCCGGTGAGCGAGGTCGCCGGTACCAAGGCCGCCCAGGTCTGCCTTGGCAGCTCCGTGAACTCGGGCTTCGAGGATCTTGCGGTCGCGGCGGCGGTCCTCAAGGACCAGACGGTGCATCCGGAGCTCGTGATGACCGTGACGCCGGGTAGCCGGCAAATCCTGGACTCCATCGCGCAGACCGGCGTATACGCCGATCTTGTGCGGGCGGGGGCGCGGATGCTGGAGCCCGCGTGCGGTCCCTGCGTCGGGATGGGCCAGGCGCCGCCCTCCGACTCGGTGAGCGTGAGGACCTTCAACAGGAACTTCCCTGGACGCTCCGGGACACAGTCAGATAATGTGTACCTGGCGAGCCCGACCACCGCTGCGGCGACGGCGCTGTACGGCGTGATCACGGACCCGCGCGAGCTTGGCGATTACCCGGATCTCCCCGAAGCGCCGGCGAACCCGGCGGTAGACGACAGCCAGATCCTGGCCCCTGCTCCTGAGGACGAGGCAGGAGGCATCGAGATACCGCGCGGCCCCAACATAAAGCCGCCGCCCGAGGCCCCGGAGCTGCCCGACGATCTTACAGGTAAGGTGACAATAGTCGTCGGGGACGACATCTCGACAGGGGACATGGCACCCGACGGGGTCGAGGTGATGTCGTTCCGCTCGAACGTGCCGGAGATCGCCAAGTTCACCTTCAGGCGTCTCGACCCGGAGTACCCCGAAAAGGCCCAGGAGATGGCGCCGGGCTTTATAGTCGGAGGCCATAACTACGGCCAGGGGTCGAGCCGGGAGCATGCTGCCCTGGCGCCCCTGCACCTCGGTGTCCGTGCCGTGTTCGCCAAGAGCTTCGCACGTATCCACCGGCGGAACCTCGTCTCTCAGGGTATCCTGCCCTTGCTCTTCAAGGACGAGGACGACTACGACAAGTTCGAGCAGGGTCAGGAGTGGACGCTGCGGGATATCCGGGAGCACCTGGAGAACGGCGACGAAGAGGTAACTGCCGAGATGGACGGCACGGAGGTTACGCTGCTGGCTGAGTATTCAGACCGGGAGCGGGAGATCCTTCTCCAGGGCGGCGTCCGGCGCCAGCTCCGCGAGCAGAAGTCTGCCGAGGCGCCGGCGAGCAAGGTCGAGCCTGCAAGCACCGGGGGGGATCAAGACACCACCGAATAGCC